>JAFUNW010000148.1 GCA_017472905.1 Bacteroidaceae bacterium | reverse complement strand
ATCCGCAGGTACTCCTTAAGAACGTTTTTTCGGTAAGTTTGACCGTGCTGCCGTCTGCCAGAATCACAGTAGGGTTGATCCAATCAGCATGGTCCGAGTCGTATCCGTCTCCTCCGTCAGTGACAATCAGAGCTAATTCCCGGCTTCCTTGTGGAATCTCTACTTCTGCTTCCGTCATGTATCCGGTTGTCAGGTAGGAAATGGTTCCGCTTCTCCACAAAGCTTTCTTTGTGCTGACAAATTCTGTTCCTCCCAGATTGAATAAGGCTGCGAACTTATTACCGTTTGCTGGGTCGTCAGCACTCCATATCACCTTGTTGTCGATGTTTGATACTTCCCGATTGTTGGCAGAATAATGATGCATGTACAGAACATCCTTGTTCGTAAGCAAAGAATCGGTTGCAGCATCGTTTTCCGGCAGGTGTCCGCCAAACATCAAGGGCGATTTGAATATGCACCACAGATTCATCATGGTGTATTGCTCATCGCGGGTAAAGTTTGTCCATCTTTCAGCACCGCGTTCACCTCGGATACTGATTTTTCCTAAGGGCAGCATGTCAGCATCCGGCCATGTACCCGGAGCTATGTAAGGCGCCCATTTAGCACACACTTCGAACTGGTAGTTCAGTTGGCTCCAATTGTCCCAGAAATCATCTACCGTACGCCACATGTTGGCATGCTTCTTTACGTGTTCTGTTTGTGTCAGTGGAGTTTCTCCGGGCGAGATACTCAACACGATGGGGCGTCCGCAATGATCGATGGCTTTGCGTATCATCTCAATCTCTCCGGTGTGATAGGGTCGGCTTAAGTCATCAATCTTCACGAAGTCTACTCCCCATTCGGCATACAGTTCGAAGCAAGAATTGTAATATTCCTGTGCTCCGGGTTTGGTGCAGTCCACTTTGTAGTTATCGCGCAACCATGTGCAAGCCGAGTCGTTGTTGGCTATCATGTCGCACGTGATGCCATTGGTTCCTTTCACCGGCAATTTCTTTTCTGCTGCAACTTTCGGAAGTCCGCGCATCAAATGTATTCCGAATTTCAGTCCTTTTTCGTGTACATAATCAGCCAAAGACTTAAATCCGACTCCGTTGGCTGCTGATGGGAAACGGTTCAGTGCCGGGGTATAACGTCCATATTCATCATATACATAGATGGGATTGGTCTGGTTATAACCTCCGGCTTTGTCGTTTTCTACAAACCAACGAATGTCTACTACCACATATTCCCATCCATAAGCCGACAAATGTTCAGCCATATAGTCCGCATTTTGCTTTACTTCCTCTTCCACTACCGTAGGTCCGAAGCAATCCCACGAGTTCCAGCCCATCGGTGGAGTCAATGCCCATGTCTGAAAAGGTAACTCTTTTCCCGTTTGTCCGAAAGTGCTGCCTGCCGATAAAATCGTAAGGCCAAGCAATAAAATCAATGTTCTCATTTGTGTATTTTATTTTGTTTGAGTTTTAAATCAGTTATGCGAAAAACATATATCCGAGAATCAATGCAGCCAAAATTCCGAAGAAATCTGCTAACAGACCACAGGGTACAGCATGGCGCATGCGTTTAATGCCTACACTGCCGAAATAGACGGCCAATATGTAGAAGGTTGTATCAGTCGATCCTTGGAACAGACATGCCAAACGACCAACAAACGAATCGGCTCCGTGTGTCTGCATGGCATCGACCATCATTCCTCGTGCACCACTTCCACTTAACGGTTTCATGAGAGCGGTTGGTAATGCTTCTACAAATTCTGTGTTAAATCCTAAAGAGGCCACCAACCATCGAATACTTCCTAGCAACATGTCCATAGCACCTGAAGCACGGAAGACTCCGATGGCTACTAATATGGCTACCAAATAGGGGATGATGCGTACGGCTGTACCAAATCCCTCTTTGGCTCCATCGACAAACGCATCGTAGACATTCACTTTGTGTCGAATACCGGCTACAATGAAACCAATAATCACTAAAAACAAAAAGATATTGGCAACCTGCGTGGAGTAAAGATTCATCTCTTCTCGGTCCAAATGTCCCATTCCCCACAAGATAATTCCGGCTCCGATACATAGTCCGGCCCAGAAACAGAGTAAGGTACGTTGAAACATGTTGATACGTTGATAGATGCATACAGCAATCATTCCGGCTATGGTTGAGCAGAGTGTTGCCAACAATATTGGAACAAAGACATCCGTAGGTTGTTCGGCTCCCATCTGAGCACGATATACCATGATGCTTACCGGAATCAGCGTCAGACCGGAGGTATTCAATACCAAGAACATGATCATCGGATTGCTGGCCGACTCTTTCCGCTCGTTGAGAGTTTGCAATTGCTCCATCGCCTTCAGTCCGAGTGGAGTTGCTGCATTATCAAGTCCCAACATATTGGCCGCAATGTTCATGAAAATAGTTCCTGTAGCAGGATGGCCTTTCGGAATATCCGGAAACAGGCGAGTGAATAGCGGACTAAGTATACGGGCCAACCAATCTACGACTCCTCCACGTTCTCCTATTTTCATTATTCCCAACCATAAGCACAAGACGCCTGTCAAACCCAATGAGATTTCAAAAGCTGTCTTGGAAGAAGAGAACGTGGAATCTATCATTGCCGGAAAGACCGATGTGTCGCCCATAAACAGCAATTTCGCTAAAGCAACGACAAAAGCTATGATGAAAAATCCTACCCAAATATAATTCAGTACCATATAGAAAAATCTCCAAACATATTTTAATTATTCAATTTAACTTTTGCAAGTTCAACTTTCAGGCGTTAAAGGAGTTGTCGTCACTCCTTTAATTCCTTTTTTCGCTTCCCTATTTGAAATATTTTCCAATCACAGGCAAGCTGCGAAGCGGGAAATCGTGTTTCACCAAATAACAGATATAGATTCCTAGAAGCAAGGTGTTGATGCTTAACTTCAACACAATATTCCAATCGTCAGGAACCAATGTCATTCCTCCATAAAGCAATACGGTGAGGAGAACGTATCGTCCCATCGAATTTAAATCGTAATGAATCGGATAACGTTTTTGCCCAACAAAATACGAAAGTATCATCGGAATCATATAGCCAATCAGACCGGCCCATGCACAAGCCATATAACCATAGGTCGGAATGAAGATTACATTGATGGCAAGCATGACAATACAACCGGCAATTGAAAAATAAGCTCCCCAATAGGTCTCTTTCTTCAGTTTGTACCAAAATGCCAGATTGAAGTAGATACCCATGAATATTTCAGCAGTCATTACGATGGGGACGACCCGCAAGCCTCCCCAATAGTCGGGGGCTATCAGATAACGTAATAAATCGAGATAGGCCATTACCCCCAAAAATGCCAAAAGCGTAAACATTAGAAAATACTTCATTCCGAGAGAATATACTTCTTTGTTATCTTTGTCGTTCTTTTTGTTGAAAACAAATGGTTCGTATGCATAGCGAAATGCTTGCAATAGCATTGCCATAATCATGGCGATCTTACTAGCCGCACCATAAATACCCAAATCTTTGAGTGCTGTAGCACTTCCATCCACTTTCGGGTAGATGATTTTATCTGCGCTTTGATTTAAGACTCCGACTATACCCAATAATAGTATAGGGAAAGAATAGCGCATGATTTCACGCCACAATGTTCGGTCGAACACATAGCGAAAGCCGGTTAATTCTTTCCAGAAGAAAGGAATCGTGAACAGTGTACAGAACAGATTGACTCCGAAAATATAAGCTACTTCCACATTGGGGTTGTACACCCTGCTTACGAATTCAGGATAAGCAGATTTAAACAGTGGAAGAACAATGAAATAGATTAGGTTCAAACAGATGTTCAAAACAATGAAAAGTAGTTTCAAAGCAACAAACTTTCGCGCTTTTTCCATTGAACGCAGATAAGCAAATGGGATACTCAGAAATGCGTCAACAGCAACTGTAATAGCCATCATCCCGATGTATTCCGGATGATTGGTGTAATTCATTGCATTGGCAATTTCCGGCAAAAATGAAAATACAAGCAAAATAAATAGCAGAGAGGATGTGGCTACGGATATCAAGATGGTGCTATATACCCTCATGCGGTCAGCTTTTCTTTCATTGATGAAATAGAAGAAACCGGTCTCCATCCCGTAGGTGAGTATGACCATCAGCAGAGCTGTATATGCGTATACATTCGTAACAACTCCATAGCCTCCGGAAGCTGCACTCAACTTGGCCGTATACAAAGGAACAAGCAAATAATTCAGAAAACGACCAATAATGCTGCTTAGGCCATATAAGACTGTGTCTTTAGCCAAAGATTTCAAATTTCCCATTTCTTTTTCTTGTTTTAATTAAAAAAGGCTATCCATTCCATCGTTATTTCTTCGATAGGGTGACAATCCTAAATGACGATAAGCCAATTCGGTTACTTCGCGTCCGCGTGGCGTCCTTTTAATGAACCCTTCTTTTATCAAATAAGGTTCGTATACCTCTTCTACTGTACCTGCGTCTTCGCCGATAGCTGTTGCTATGGTTCCGACTCCTACCGGACCTCCTTTAAACTTTTCGATAATTGTGCTCAATATTTTATTGTCTGTTTCATCTAGACCGTAGCGGTCAATATTCAAGGCTTCCAATGCATAGCGTGCAATTTCCAAATCTATTTTTCCACTACCTTTCACCTGTGCGAAATCGCGCACACGGCGCAACAACGCATTTGCTATACGCGGAGTACCTCGGCTTCGACCGGCAATTTCCATTGCAGCTTCCGCTGTACAAGGAACTCCTAAAATATGTGCCGAACGCGAAATGATACGAGATAATACGGCCGCATCGTAATACTCCAAATGCAGATTGATTCCGAATCGGGCACGCAACGGAGCTGTTAATAGGCCGCTGCGTGTTGTTGCTCCCACCAAAGTAAAAGGGTTTAGTCCGATTTGTATACTTCGCGCCGAAGGTCCTTTATCTATCATGATATCGATTCGATAGTCCTCCATTGCTGAATAAAGATATTCTTCTACGACCGGACTGAGTCGATGGATTTCATCAATGAAAAGAACATCATTCGTTTCAAGAGAGGTAAGAATACCAGCTAAATCTCCTGGTTTGTCAAGTACCGGTCCCGAAGTAATCTTAAATCCTACCCCTAATTCATTGGCAATAATGTTACTTAATGTCGTTTTTCCTAATCCGGGAGGACCATGCAAAAGGGTATGGTCTAGGGGCTCTCCGCGTAAACGGGCAGCTTGATCGAAAATATGTAAATTCTCGACAACTTTGCTTTGTCCGCTAAAATCACTAAAGTTCAGCGGACGAAGAGCATTTTCAAATTCTTTTTCGCCGTTCGACAGTTGCTCGTTACGTATATCAAAATTATCTTCCATTTTTTCTCTCTGAATAAGTGTGGACAAAGATACAACAAAGAAACGAAAGAGTGTGCGAATCGAGGAAAGAATATTAAGGTAATTCTTATGAAAAATGAATGACGGATTTTTAGCAAATTAGAGTGTAGATTAGTACCTATTTTTTTTAATATGTTAGAGTAGGTTGTGCGATTTTATAGGTTACGTTTAAAAATTTGTCTTAAAATGATTATTTCTTTGTATAATATATTTATATTTGGACTCTATAATTAAATAATAAAAGTTTCTCTTTTTTCTTCATTAATTTACTTGTGAAAGTGGAATTAATGGATAATATTTCTACTCATATTGGTATGCTTTCCTTTTAAAAGATGCACGATGAATACGGCCATTAACGTTAATATTTCACTAATTGGCATAGCCAACCATATCCCGAGTACACCAATTAGACGAGGTAGTAATATAAAACAAGGTACTAAAAAGAAAAGTCCACGCAATAATACATAAAGAGTAGCAAATCGCACACGCTCTAAACTTTGATAATACCCGACAAGTGCTACATTTAGAATGAAGCAAACAACACCAAGGGAAAAATAAGGGATGCCATCTATGGCGATTAGCCCGGCAACGCTATTGGAATCAACAAACAACGCTACTAATTCTTTGGGGTATAATAGGAAGATAATTGTTACGAATGTACCGCTTAAAGCTGAAAATAAGAGTAATAGGCGTCTGGTCTCTACTATGCGTGTCCAACATGAGATTCCAAAGTTATAACTGATAATGGGCTGTGCCGATTGTGCAATGGCATTACCAACCATAAAAAAGAATGGGGTATAATAGCACGCAATTCCGAACGCTCCGACTCCATCATCACCCAAATAATACATAAATACCCAATTGCCGATGAATACCAATATTGCCAATGTCATCTCGCCTAATAATGAAGAGAAACCGATGCGGCATTGATATCCGATGTTTCGCAATGAAAGACGAATACTTTTGATACTGAATTTGGGCCAAACCAATCGCATTGTTTTTGCTTTCCAAAATAAATAACTGATCGTCATCAGTCCACCTATGGAAATACTGATGGAAGTAGCGATAGCTGCACCTTCCAAACCGAGTCGCAGAGGAAATATCATGACCCAATCAAGAATACCGTTTAATAATGCCGGAATGATATTACACCACATAGCTATTCGGGGGGAGCCATCCAAACGAATGATAAAAAGCCCAATGAAACTCCACATTTGAAAAATAAAGCTAGGCATCAGCCATTTCAAATATCCTATAACTTGAGGCGTCAAGCTGTCTGAAGCGCCTAGCATGCGAACTGTTTCTGTGGGATAAATAAGAACTGCGATACATGTAAATAACGCAAATAAAGTGGTGAAGATCAATGCTTGTGAAACATTCAATTGGGCAACTCTCTTTTTTTTTCGTGATAATTGGATAGAAGCAACTACAGAACAACCTACACCAATCATCAAACCCACGCCTGCGAATAACTGAAAGATTGGTACGGTAATGTTTACTGCTGCAACCCCCATGCTGCCGACACCATGACCTATGAATATACCATCAATGGCTGTCATAGCCGATATAGACAACGAGCCGAGTAATGTCGGTATCAAGAGTTTATAAAACAAAGAAGATATTTTCCCCTGTTCAAAATTTATAGAATCTCTTTGCATTTTGTTTTATTACGATAAAGAGTTTGGCTGATTAATTGACATAATTGCTCTAAATATAGGCGATCTATCTCATCAAACGTATTTAACTGATCGCTATCTACGTCTAATACAGCACAAATTTTATTATCTTGCCAAACCGGAACTACAATTTCTGATCGAGAAAGTGAATTGCATGCAATATGTCCAGGGAATTGTTCAACATCAGGAACTATTTGTGTACATGCTTTAGCCCATGCAGTACCACATACTCCACGACCTTTGCGTATGCGAAAACAGGCTGTGTTCCCTTGAAAAGGACCTAATATCAGTTCTTCTCCATGTACGATGTAAAATCCTATCCAAAACCAATCAAAAGCTTCGCGCAAGGCTGCGGTTGTATTAGCCAAAATGCTGATTTCTTCTGTTTCTCTCTCAATAAAAAGAGCGAATTCTTTTAGAAACTGTTCGTAACGAGCGATTTTATCTGTTGTAGTAGGGTAAAAATTAGGTTCCATAAATATTTATGTATGTTTCTAGTGGACTGCAAAATTATATAAAAGCTTTTGATTTATAAACCAGTGGAAATAAAGAAATGTGATTTTTTGTGTTGAGAGGTTATAAATCAGATATTTTATATATTTTTGTACCCGAAAAAACTGAATATTAAAATTGGATATATCATGAATACGAATTTACTTGCTCCGTTGAGCGGCATTATACCTCCGTTGGTAACCCCTTTAAAAAATAATGAAACGTTAGATATTGAAAGTCTTGAACGACTTATTAATCATTTGATTGACGGAGGCGTACATGGACTGTTTATTTTGGGAACTACGGGTGAGGAACAAAGTTTGAGTTATCGTATCCGTAAGCAAATGATAGAGGAAACTTGCCGAATCAATCAAGACCGTCTGCCGGTATTGGTTTGTGTAACAGATACTAGTATTGTAGAAAGTATCAATCTTGCTCGTGTTGCTGCAAATTGTGGAGCATCGGGCGTGGTAAGTGCACCTCCATATTATTTTGCTACGGGACAACCGGAGTTGGCACAATTTTATGAAGAATTGGTACCGCAATTGCCATTGCCTGTATTCCTATATAATATGCCTTCGCATGTGAAAGTCAGTTTCGCACCGGAAACGGTACATCGTATTGCGCAAAATCCACAAGTGGTAGGTTTCAAGGATTCATCGGCTAATGCTGTTTATTTTCAATCGGTAATGTATTGTATGAAAGAACGTCCGGATTTCGCTATGTTAATGGGGCCGGAAGAAATAACAGGTGAGAGCGTACTTTTGGGAGGACATGGCGGTATAAATGGAGGAGCCAATATGTTTCCGGAATTGTATGTGAGTATGTATCAAGCAGCCAAGGCCGGCAATTTATCGGAGGTATTGCGTTT
>JAFUNW010000147.1 GCA_017472905.1 Bacteroidaceae bacterium | reverse complement strand
AAGAGAGTATGGATTGCAACGATTTGCCCTTATCCATCGTTGCTAGTATTGAAAGTCCGAAAAACACATGGGGAAGTCGATATGCAGGAGACGATCCCAGTTCGGTACAATTCGAGAATCCCGATTCTATCGGTGTCTTTATAGATGAGGCTTCTGCCTTGAAATGGGTGTATGGCAATTCCGGATGGACGACAGCCGAACGTGTCTATTGGCCGGACAAAACCGAAGAACACACCTTCTGTGCTTATTATCCTTATTCCGCAGCAACTTCAACCGCTAGCGTACCGATGCCCAGCCTTCTGGGACAAACCGGTACGATAACCAGTATCAGCCGTTGTGACTTCTTGGTGGCATCGGTAACCCAATCGTATGGTACGGATGGTGTCGTACAGTTTCAGGGCGATCATGCATTCACCCATGTATCTACCTTGCTTCAGTTGAACTTGAAAGGCGATGGTGACTTGAGTGCATCAACCATTCAGCGGATTACGATTACGGGTGCAGGCATTGTTGCTCCTTCTACATTCTCCTTTGTAGACCAGTCGGTTACACTTGCTCCGAATGACCAATCAGATGTGTTGGAAGCCGTTGTCAGCCATGAAATGGCCGGTGCTGACCATTCCTTCTATTTCATTGTCAATGAAAAGACGGATGGCGAAACTCCGGTGACTTTGACCGTCGAGTACACTACGGGTGATAAGACGTATGTAGCCACTTTGGATAACTTTGCCAATAACACGTTTGAAGGAGGCATGCGCCAACGCTACACGCTTACTATCAAGGACAGCGCGTTGATTATCTCCGGCTCTTCCATTTCGGCATGGGGCGAAGGAGAGCAGATGGACGATGTTGTGATTAACGGAGAAGAACAGTCGCTATGATGCGGAATCTTTTAGGCAAATGGCTGCTATTGGCAGCCGTTTGTTCCTTTTTTGTCGGTTGTCAGCAGCTGGCAGAAGAGGAGGATATACCTCAAAAGGGGGGAGTCCTGAATGTGAAGGCACGATCGGCAGCCGATACGGAAGTTTTTTATCCCATGTCTTTGTATGCCTTTACGGTAGACGGAGCTTGTGCGGCTTCCCAAACCATTGCATCGGAAACGGATGCGATTGGTCTGCAGTTGCCTGCCGGGGCTTATCGAGTCGTACTCGTCTCGGGAGATCCAGAAGTCTATACGTTTCCCGCTAATCCTACCTTGGACAGTTTGATTCAATTGGAAGGGACGGCAGGTGCGTCATCTCCTTTGATGATGGGAATGGCAGATGTAACGATTGGTACCGATACGGAAGCCCGTCTGGAGCTGATACTCTCGTATGCGGTTGCTTCCATCGATGTCGCGTTGACCGAACTCCCCGAAGAGGTGTCTGAGGTAACAGTAACCCTGTCTTCGTTCTATGGAGCATTGCAAATGAACGGAAGTTACGTCGAAGCCGGTCAGCCGTTGGTCATGTCTTGCACGCAGGGAGAAGACCAGACCTGGCGTACAGATACCTGTTATGTGTTCCCGGGAAGTACCATCGAAACCGTTTTCTCCATCCGTTTGAAGATGGCAGACAGTTCGGAAGTGACCTATGGTTACACTTGGAAAGACAGTCCGAAAGCCAATCATCCTTATCACATCTATGGTAACTACTCGTCTGGCATCACTTTAGGCGGTAACTTTGTGATTGGTGGATGGGATGAAGCGACGGATGTCGAATTTGAGTTTGGAGCCGTCTCTCAGTCGGAAAGCGATGGAGGTTCCTCGGAAGAACCGGGTATCAATGTATCGGAGCTTCCGGAACAAGGAAGTATCTGGAACGGAGCCATTGTGGCGAGTGTTGGAGAAGCCGATTCGGAAGGAGTGGACCTTCTTTTGCTGTCGTTGGATGAATGGGATATCTATACCGACCAGGTAGAGGAACTGATTTCGGGATATAGCGTAAACGGGATGGCCGGTTGGCGTTTGCCGACTTATGAAGAAGCCCAGTTGCTCCGGAATAGCTTTAGCGATACCAATCGAACTGATTTGAATGAACGGATAGCCGAATACGATGCCGAGTTGGTCGGTATTGATGGCGAAGAACGTTATCTATGCAATAAATCCGGCAGCTATTATTCGTTTATTTTTGCAGGTGGAACCACGATAACCCAATGCGGAACCCAGCGGAGTTATTATGCCCGGTTGGTGAAAGATGTCCGTGTGACAAATTGATATGAAAAGATTGATTTCTTTTAGCAAAAAGAAAATGTAAAAATGAAAGCCCTCTAAAGATTTTTGAATTTTTTAGGGGGCTTATTTGTTCATGGGAGAATCGAAAGTATCAACTGGGTAGAATGTTTTTTACTATTTAGAAATAGGTGGAAGAGTGAATTATTGCTTCAGATATATTAAGAGGGATATATATTATATATAATAAGGTAGAAGTCGAGTAGAAATAAAGAAGAGTGGGGGAGTCTTTTTTTAATTTTTAAATATTGCTGATGCGTTAATTTTCAAATAAATTTAGTTCTTTGACATTTTGGTTTTGATTGAGTAGTTGATCTGTAGGTTTTGTGAGCAAATCTCTTATATTCATACGTT
>JAFUNW010000146.1 GCA_017472905.1 Bacteroidaceae bacterium | reverse complement strand
GGCAGTTTTCTTTGTGAAGAGGGACTGCATCAAGGTCATCACGTATGGGCAGGCATCCGCCGTACCAGCAGCAAGCGATATTTACAGGCTGAAGGATTACAATTTGCAGAGTTGGACTTCGGCAATCCGAAAAACCTAAAAGAACAGCTTCGGCTCCATCGTGAGGAACATAATGGTTGGGATGTAGTCATTCATTGTGCAGGAGTCACCAAATGTCAACATACCGAAGAGTTTGAATTGAACAACAATCTCTACACTCGTCATTTGGTCGATATACTGCTCGAACTAAACATGACACCCAAGCAATTTATCTATCTCAGTTCGCTCAGCATCTACGGTCCCATTCGGGAAGAAGTTGCACACACTGATTTTCCACAAAATTCTTCTACTCTGTATGCTCCGATTAAGGAAGAAGATGTTCCTCAACCCAATACGGCTTACGGACGCAGTAAACTTCGTGCCGAACAATACTTGCAACAATTGGGTAACCGACTGCCCACAGTAATCTTCCGTCCTACAGGCGTCTACGGGCCACGTGAACGTGACTATTTCCTTATGGCTCAATCCATACAAAAACACGTTGATTTCTCCGTTGGATATAAACGACAGGAACTTACATTTATTTATGTAAAAGATTTAGTTCGGGCTGTCTACCTTGCTATCACAAAGGGAGTCGCCGGACGAGCTTATTTTGTCAGTGATGGAGACGTCTACGAGAGTCGAGCTTTCAGCGACCTTATTCAAAAGGAATTGGGAAATCCTTGGGTACTTCACATCAAAGCTCCTTTGTGGCTGTTGCGTATCATCTCCATCATAGCTGAGTGGGGAGCCGGATTAGCAGGAAAAAGCAGCACGCTCAATCGCGACAAATATCAAATTATGAAACAAAGAAATTGGCAATGCGACATCGCGCCTTTGAAAAACGAATTGGGATTCGTTCCGGAATATAATCTGGAAAAAGGAGTACATGAAACCATTGCTTGGTATAAAAAAGAAAAATGGCTTTAATCAACACACTCACTCAAAGAACAGAAAAGGAGAAAGGGCTTTTCGCTATTGAAACAGCCGGAATCATCTACAATATTTTCACTACCATACTGATAGCTTGTCTCTATGACCGGATGGACCATCCGGGCGAGATGTTATTGGGACGAATAGGTATTGTTATTATGACGGGCTTATTTTTTGCTCTTTATCAATGGTATCCCTGTCGGCTGACTACATTTTTGCGGGTAACCGGGCAATTGGCTTTATTGGCTTATTGGTATCCGGACACCTACGAATTCAATCGGTTGTTTACGAATTTAGATCATCTTTTTGCGGGTTGGGAGCAAGCGTTATTTTCTTGTCAGCCGGCTATTGTCTTCAGTCAATTTTGTTGCAATAAGTTTTGGAGCGAAGCGTTCAACATGGGTTACTTTGCCTACTATCCCATGATATTTATCGTTGTTTTGTTTTACTTCTTTGCACGTTATAAGAAATACATGGAAGCGGCTTTTATTGTGCTTTGCTCGTTTTTCATCTATTACCTTATATATATTTTTTTGCCGGTAACCGGCCCGCAATATTATTTCCATGCCATCGGGATGGACCAAGTCATGGCCGGAAACTTCAGTGAAGTGGGCGATTACTTCAAGTATCATTCCGAATTGCTTCCTGCACCGAATGAGATTGACGGGTTCTTTTTCAGAATGGTAGAACAATCGCAAGCGACAGGTGAACGACCGACAGCAGCTTTTCCCAGTTCCCATGTGGGTATTTCCACCATTTTGATGATATTGGCTTGGAAAGGGAAACGTTTACTCTTCGTAATGTTATTGCCTTTCTACATATTGTTGTGTGGTGCTACAGTTTACATTCAAGCACACTACTTGATTGACGCCATTGCCGGCCTTGTTTCTGCATTCCTTATCTATGCTTGCTCCAAAAGCATTTATTCGCGAACTCGGGAATATCGGATGGATCAACGGTAGACCAACATAGAAAGCCGTTCTTCGGAAAACAGTTCATTAGCCACTTCCAACAACTGATCGGATGTCAGCGCTTCTATCCGTTGGAAGAGTTTCTGTTGACTGTCATATTTACGATAATGCAGGAAACATTTGCCCATATCGAGTGCACTATTTTCAAAATTGTCGCAAGCCACTCCCACTTGCCCAATGATTTGTTTTTTGGCTGCAGCCAATTGGCCGGAAGTCAATCGCTTATCGCGCAACTGTTTCAATTCACGCAACACCAACTCCTTACAACGTTCTACATCGTTGTGGTCGCAACCGAAATAGATGCACCAAACGCCTGTATCAGTATAACTGGTCAGGTTACTTTCTACATTATAGACTAATCCTTTTCGCTCACGAAGCGATACATTCAATCGGCTGTTCATTCCCGGCCCGCCTAATAGATTATTCAATAGGCAAAGAGCTGTTCGCTTTTCATTGCCGGCGCTATATCCTCGTCCACCAATCAAGACATGTGCCTGATGAGTATCTCTGACATATTCTTTGATTTGCGGAACATAGTCGGACAACGGAATACTATATCCATCCGGAGTTATTTCTGCACATCGGGCTTGTTCGTTTGTAACATATTTCTCAGCCAAACGGACGATGCGTTTGAAGTCTACGTCTCCTTTTACGAACATGACCATATTGTCCGGTCTATATTGTTGATGTACAAAAGAAAGAATATCGGTTGAACGGTATTGTCGAAGCACTTCGGGAGTTCCCAATATATTTCGGCCTAACGGATGATTCGGAAAAAGAAGCTCTTCAAACTCGTCGTAAATCAATTCTTGGGGAGTGTCTTCGTAGCTTTTTATTTCATCAACTATCACTTCGATTTCTTTCTCCATTTCGTGTTGTGGGTAGGTACTGTGGAAAACTATATCGGAGAGCAATTCCACAGCTCGCTCCAAATGTTCACATAAGAAAGCGGCATAAACCACCATTTCTTCTTTATTCGTATAAGCATTCAGGTCACCTCCCACTCGCTCCATTCGATTTAGTATATGCCATGCACGGCGTTTCTCTGTTCCTTTGAAAATCATGTGTTCCACCAAGTGCGCCATGCCTTGTTGGGAGGGTAATTCATGGCGTGTTCCTGCTCGTACCGAAAAACCGCAGTAAGCCACACGTGTAGGAGAGGGAGCATGAATAATGCGTAGACCGTTGGATAATGTATAAGTATTGATTGCCATATTATAGTTCATCCTGCATAAGCCTTATTTTTTAGGGGGAGCAAAGATAAGCTTTTATTTTGGAAAGCGAAGCCACTTGACATTCAAATTATTTGCTTTATATTTGCAACGATTTTCAAGAAACAACACGTATATGTCGACAGTTATCTATCCTTCTCCCATTTTCGGTCCGGTGCATAGTCGCCGCTTAGGAGTTTCGTTAGGTATTAATCTCTTGCCATCCGATGGCAAAGTGTGTACATTTGATTGCCTATATTGCGAATGTGGATTTAATAAAAATTTTCGGGCACATGCGGCTTTACCTACCCGCAAAGAAGTTCGTGATGCATTGGAAGCTCGTTTGAAAGAGATGCAAGTCAAGGGGCCATCACCTGATGTACTTACTTTTGCCGGTAATGGGGAGCCAACAGTGCATCCTGATTTTGCAGAGATTATAGATGATACATTGGCTTTGCGCGACAAATATTTCCCGCAGGCGAAGGTAAGTGTATTGAGTAATTCGACTTTCGTAACGAAGCCATCGGTGCGCAATGCTCTGATGAGAGTAGACAATCCCATCATGAAGTTGGATACGGTGGACAGTAATTACATTCGAATGATTGATCGTCCTACGGGGCATTACGATGTTTCGGAAGTGATTGCGGCCCTTAAACAGATGAATGGGCATGTAGTTTTGCAGACTATGTTCATGAAAGGAACCTCAGAGGAAGGAATAAATGTTGATAACACTACGGAGCGATACATTCGTCCTTGGTTGGAAGTCGTGAAAGAGATTGCTCCCAGACAGGTGATGATTTACACCATCGATCGAGAAACTCCTGACCACAATTTGAAGAAAGCGCTTCCTGAAGAGTTGGACCGCATCGTAGAGCTTTTGACTCAAGCAGGAATTTCGGCTACGGCTTCTTATTAACCACAACCTCATATACTCAAAGTTATTTGATAACATTCGCAAAATCTGTTACTAAGTTAAGCGGTGTTAGCAACAGCACCGTTCAACGAATCAAAAAAGAGTTTGCTCTTTGATTATGCATTCATTGATATTTTGTACCTTTGTCGAAAAGTCAACAAGATGAAAAGAATATTTATAATAGACTGTTGGTTAATCTTTGTGTTCGCCATTACTGCATACTCAGGTTTTGAGTTACACATAGCAGGACATTTTTCAACTCACGAAGTATGGCACAATTGGGCAGTTTGCCATACATTAGCCAGTCTTGCATTTATCGTATTGGGAGTACTACACATCCAAACACATAGGGGTTGGTATAAAAGTTTGATTAGTGAAGGTATTGGAAAGAAAAGTAGAATAACTATATGGTTATCATTTATTTATCTGATTGTATCTATTACTGGTATTGTATTGTTAAGTATTAAAGGTGGTAACACAGATATAGGACTATGGCATTATAAAATGGGTATTGTTCTAACAATTATCAGTGTCGGACATTTCATAAAACGCTTTCCTATATTGCGAAAGAGCATCAGCAAATGACACCAGTTTTTGACACCAGATCGCTCATTCAGAAGCAAAATCCAGTGTTAAAGTATTGATTATAAAGTTATAATATCAAGTCATATTTTTACAATTAAAATCGATAGAGGTTAAACTGAAAAGATTTAAGAAGTTGGTATTGGTTTGCTGAATCAACTCTTCCATGCTGACATTACGCAATGTCGCCGCTTTGCGGTAAAGTTCCTCTATGGGGATGATTGATTCGTCTGTTTCAAGAAATAAAACTTGGGCAGGAATAGCCCGAAGTGTGTCGGGAGGGCAATGTTCTCCGAGAGAAAAGTAAAATCCCAATTTCCATAATTGTTGTGCTTGCGTGGATTTTCCCCTAAAGCCATGAATTATCCAAGGTTGAGCAGGTTGCAATTGTTTTTTAAAAGCGATGATTTCCTGCATTGACTTGACGCAATGAATAATCAACGGCAATTTTCTCTCTTCTGCCAACAGTGCCTGAAATTCAAAAGCTTGCAATTGATTGTCCCAAATTCCGCCTTGATATTTGTCTAATCCGGCTTCTCCAATAGCGATAACTTGTTTGTTTTTACTAATCTTCTCCAAACATGTTGCATACTCTTTCCATTGGGAGTCTACCTGCCAAGGATGTAGTCCGACACTGAAATAGAGGTCGGAAGATTGTTTCTGTTTTTCCAATAACTCCACTTCATTTTTCTTGGCAACCGAAAGGCTGAAAATAGTTCTTCCGTGTGCTTTCTCAGGAAGATGATGGGTGTGCAGATCAATCAGCATGACTCTTCGCTATTGAGTTTCAGCGTGAACCAGAAACAAGCGCCTTTTCCCTGTTCGCTTCTTACGCCGATGTTTCCTCCCAACTGTTCGACAATGCTTTTACAGATGGAGAGTCCCAAACCGGTACCCGGGACAAAAGAGTTCAACTTGACAAAACGCTCAAATACTTTATCTTGCTTTTCGGGAACAATACCGATACCTGTATCTTTCACATAAATACGCAATTCGGTATCACTTAACTGTTCAAATCCGATGTGGATGCTTCCTTTGGAAGTAAATTTGATGGCGTTGTTCACAAAATTACTGATGACTTGGCTAATGCGTCCACGATCACTAACTAACCAATATTCACTATTCTCTTCATTGTCTACAATGATTTCGACATTCGGATTGTCCAAACGCCGTTGCATGCTATATTTGATTTCTTTGCAAAGTGCATTCAATTCAAACTCTTTAAATGTGAAATCAACCGTACCGGCTTCAATCTTGGCAAGGTCAAGAGCATCGGAAATCAGCTTGAGCAATAAGTCGTTATTCGTCTGTATAATATTCATGAATTCTTCTCGCTCTTTGCGATCTTCGGTTTCCACTAACAACGAAGAGAATCCGATAATTGCATTCAATGGAGTACGTATCTCATGACTCATATTAGCAAGAAAAGCACTCTTCAGTCTGTCGGCTGTTTCTGCTTTTTCTTTGGCTACAATCAATTTAGCCTCTGTCTCTTTAATGTGAGTAATGTCGTAATTGATACTAATCAGTCCGATATGTTTGTTCTCAGGCGCATACTCCACAACTAGCAAGTTGGTTCGAATCCAGTTCCATTCGTTAGCTTTTTGAGGATGTTTAATGCGCATGTCGCTTTTAAAACTGGTAGCTTTTCCTTGACGTACCTCTTCCAAAAACATTTGCATTTTACTTCGGTCGTCCGGATGCATCTTTGCATATATTCCCAATACATTCTCCAAAGGAGTATTCTCATCTTCGCCCAAATTTTTGAACCATTGTTTGATGGCATATCCGCTGTTGTCATACAGATTAACGGTTGCATATCCCACCTTGGCAAAGTCTGCAATCAGCAAAAAGAGTTTATCAAACTCGTGGATACGTTTTAGTGAGTCCATTCGTTCGGTATCATCTATGTTCATCATGACGTATCCGGTACATTCTTTTCTACTATTGTGTAATTTGCCAATCTTGGTATAGAGATTGATAATATCGTCTTTTCGATTGGAACGATAATAGTTTGCGATGCGACTAAAATGATAGTCTATTCGTGAATCGACTATCTCTTTTCGCTCAATTTCTTTGCTGAATGCCGGAGGGAAGTTTGGATTATGCAACAAATCTATTCCTATTATATCTTCTTTTCGTTCTACACCGAATATTTCCATATCCTTGCGGTTGATGTCTATCAGCTTAGCGTCTGCATCGTATATTTCAATACCTGCCGGGATGTTGTCGAAGATATCTTTGAAGAGCGTTTTGTTATCCTCCAATTGATAAATCAATTTATTGATGCGGTTCATTGCCGTAGATTCCTGCTTTTCTTCTGGTGCAGAGATTTTCTTTAAAATGCCAAATACAATTAAATGGCCGTTTTCATCCTTTTTTTTCTCTCCAACACTGAGATAGATCCAATACAATTTGCTGTAAAGATTGTAAATGGGGAAAGTCAATTCATGTATTTCAGAATGTTCAATTGACATGAATTCACATGCAATTTGCTGACGATAGTCTTCTTGAACCCATTGTAAAAACTCCTGCAAGGATATGCGATTGTTCTCAATGCCAACAAGTTGGCACACATATTCTGAACACAGAATCTCTTGGGTCGTGAAATCAGCCTCCCACCATCCGATTTCCCCAAAAACTGATAGTTGGCGTAAACGGTCAAGTTCCTTATTGTTTGGACTATTCATATATAATATGTAGGATCTACGTACTAACTTTACAGCAAAGGTACTCTTTTTCCGTATATATAGGCTAAATTAGAAGCAGAAAATTAAAAGCAGGAATGAAAAAAGTCTTTTCAGGCAAGAAAAGTGGGAATATTCCAAAATTCTCTGTATCTTCGTCCCCTAGATATTTCAAATTCACTTTTATAATTAATAATACCTATATGAACAAACAGAAAATGAAAGGCATGCTGACTGCTACTTTGTTTGCGGCATCCATGTTACAGCCGAGCGAGGTGTTTGCAACAACTATCGGAGTGGGGCAACCCTCTAGCCCGAACGCTATGTTTCAAGAGATCGAAGAGCAGAAAATGAGTTGTTATTTATTTGCTTACTTTACCGGAAACCGTCAGGATGAAGAACAAATTTGCTTTGCCTTGAGTGAAGACGGATATAACTACACCTTATTGAACGATGGAAATCCCATCATTTCTTCCGATACCATTTCCAGAAAGAAAGCTGTACGTGATCCACACATCTTGCGTGGAGAAGATGGCAAAACATTCTATATGGTGGTAACAGACATGAGAAGTGGAGACGGATGGAGCTCAAACGATGGATTGGTGTTGATGAAATCTACCGACCTAATTAACTGGACACATTCTGACATTGATTTTCCGGAAACATGGCCGGAGATTTTTGATCGGGAGAAATTGACTCAAGTATGGGCACCACAAACCATCTACGATGCCAAAGCCAAGAAGTATATGGTATATTATTCTATTGGTTGGAATGGTGATACCCAAAAAGAGGCTCGCGAAAGCAAAACGAAGAAAGATGACACCAAAACGCACTACGTAATCTATTATTCGTATGCGAACGAAGATTTCACTGAGTTGTCTGAACCAAAAGTACTATATGATCACGGAGCCAACACGATTGATGCGGACATCGTCTTTAACGAAGCGGATGGACTCTATCACATGTTTTTCAAAACAGAGGGTGAAGGAAATGGCATTCAACAGGCTACAGCTAAGAAGTTGCGTGGCAAATGGACTCCGGAGCGCCGTTATTTGCAACAGACCAACGTGGCTGTAGAAGGTTCCGGAGTGTTCAAATTGATTGACTCGGATGAGTGGATTTTGATGTATGACTGCTACGGATCAGGATATTATCAATTCTGCAAGAGTAAAGACTTGAAGAACTTTACCCGCATCTGTGAAACCAAAACACGTGGCGCGTTTACTCCCCGTCATGGCACAACCATTACCATTACGGCTGAAGAAGCAGCTCGTTTGAAAGCTCGTTGGCCGAATACTGTGGCACGCAATCCGGTTATCCCGGGTTTTCACGCTGATCCGGAGGTGCTTTACTCTCAACAAACAGGAAAATACTATATCTATCCGACTACAGATGGACATCCCGGATGGGGAGGATATAAATTCAATGTTTTTTCTTCGACAGATTTAGAGAACTGGAAAGATGAAGGAACCATTCTGGATTTGAAAACCGATCAAGTGAAATGGGCAAACGGAAATGCGTGGGCTCCTTGTATCGAAGAGAAGAAAATTGATGGAAAATACAAATACTTCTTCTATTTCAGCGGAAACAGTATAGACAATAAAGGAAAACAAATCGGAGTGGCTGTGGCTGATTCGCCTACCGGTCCTTTTGTAGATCTAGGTCATCCCATGATTACCACCTCTCCGGTGGGGCATGGACAACAAATCGATGGAGATGTATTTACCGACCCGGTATCCGGAAAGAGTTATTTCTATTGGGGAAACGGCTACATGGCCGGTGCTGAACTGAATGCAGACATGACTTCCATCGACACAACTACCATCAAAGTTCTGACTCCGCAAGGAGGTTCATTACGCGATTATGCCTATCGTGAAGCTCCGTATGTATTCTATCGCAATGGAATCTACTACTTTATGTGGTCGGTTGATGATACCGGTTCGCCTAACTACCACGTTGCATACGGTACTTCAACTTCTCCTCTAGGACCTATTGATGTTGCCAAAAATCCGGTTGTAACGATGCAGCATTATCGCCGCGAGATCTACGGCCCGGCTCATAATTCAGTCCTTCAAATTCCCGGTAGAGATGAGTGGTACATGGTTTACCATCGTATCAACAAAGATTATATCAACCGTGAACAAGGTCCCGGATTCCATCGCGAAGTTTGTATCGACCGCCTAAATTTCAATCCGGATGGAACCATTCAACCGGTTGTACCTACACATAGAGGAGTAAAACTCGGAGAATAAAATAAATGGAGCTTCATCCTAAAAAGACTACGGCTCTGTAAATGACAATCAATTCATTTACAGAGCCGTATAATTTAGTAACAAACCCTTACTTTATTATAATACCAACATAACTAAAAGGCAAAATATCAGGAATATTCAGACAATGCATCCGCATGAGCGCCAAAAACCTGTAGAGAGAAAACTGAATATACCGTCAAATAGTTTCAGCACCCATCCGGCTAAGCTCATCACGACAAAAATGATAATGCCGAGTAGTATCAATAGCAAGAGTTCCATTGAACAATATGTTATGTTAGCTTGCTAATAAAACACAAAATGACTTTAAAACTTGACATAACAATTTATATATTAAGTGTTGAATAAATCTTTTTTTAACTGAAATCTTTGAAACTATTTTTTCAGAGGAACATATTTTTTTAATTCTTGTTGATACTCAGTTTCTTCCACCAAGACTCTATTGAACCAGATTTCTTGGTTGTTGGATCAATGTATGCAGCATCTGAATAGATATTTGCCGTACCTATATTACCAGCCTTTCCTTTATCATCATGGAATTTGAAATATAATTCATCATTCTTTTTCACTGTATAAGTAAAATTCCATTTCGTTCCGGAAAATAAATCGTAAGCACGCATGATACCATATCCTTCTCCATTCAAATCCGGTGCACTGAATACAAAATAAAATCTACGGTCTTGAGGATAACAATATTTGAAATTTTGGAGTCGGTCGCGTAAGTCTCCATATTTCTCTTCATATTCTGCTTGCAAACGAGCTTGCAAGCGCTGTTCTTTTACCTTTTCGTATTCTTCTGTATTTTTCTCAATAAACTGGTTTATTTCTTCGATGTGCAATCCTTCGGTGTGCATCAGTGAATAGTATTCTGCGGCATCGTATTTTTGTACAATATCCATAGCCGAAGTAAATGCTTCATAATCGGTATTGTCTGCTACTAGTTCTTCAATCCTAAGAGCTACACTATCAGCATGTTCTGTCGGAGCATCAGGAAATTCTTCCAAATAGACTTGCAATGTCTCTACTGAGTTTGAGGCCATCGCTTTTTGATAACTTTCTGCTTCGTTTTTACAAGCACTCATGACCGCAACGGCCAATATGGATAACAAAATAATTCTTGTTTTTATTTTTCAAAATATTAATTAGTTAATAAATTCTTTTTCTTACAATCGGAGAGGCTGTTTTGATATATCGAACCTATCTGTAGGAAATATAGATGTGCAGATATCGTAAATTCTTTTTTGTTTTTACCCCCCCCCTATCAAAGATTGTTAAATATAGAAAAGTGTTTTAAACAGATTATTCTTATTTGTCAGATGTAAATTTGCGATAGATGGATGTAGCAGAGATGAGGGGGGAGCAAAAATTGACATCTGACAAAACTAACAACAGGCTTTTTTGAAGGATTCCCTTTCCACTTTTTTTCGACTACCTGAAAAAAAGTTTTCGCAGACAGGGAAGAAATAATTTCTCATGTAATTTGTAGAATATGTGGAGTGTATTGCTTCTAAAAAAGATGCAAATAGCCTCAAAAAAGTCTGTAATTGAACCTTTTTATCTATAATATAGTATAAAACTTGGAGCAATCTTTTCAATAAAGAGGAAAATGTTATTATTTTTGCGGTTCATTATATCAACATTAAAAAGACGAATGAGAAAATTATTAGCAATACAATGGGGGCTAATCGCAGCTGTTTTGTTGTTTACCTCATGTTTGGATGATGAAAATGAAACGACACCATCTGCGGCGGTTTCTATTTCGGCATTTTCTATAGAAAATATAGACTATTCGGTAAAGACGCAAACTTCGACCGGAAAAGATACGACCTTGATTCTTACCATAGAGGGTGATCTCTATCCGTTTGCTATCGACCATGTCAACGGACAGATTTACAATCCGGATTCTCTCCCCAAAGGAACGGATGTCAGCAAAGTGGTAGCAAACATTACTTCGGATGGATATTACATCGTGTATGGCGATGAAAAGAAGTATTATAATGCAGAGGATAGCATAGATTTTACCAAGCCTGTACCGTTTACGGTATATGCTTATGATGAAATAAGCAGTAAAACTTATTATGTACATTTGAATGTCCACCAATCTTATCCCGATTCTTTGCAATGGCAGACGATTTCGGGAAGTAATTATCCGGGAGTGGAGCTCGTTTCAGAAGCGCAAAAGGCTCTTTTTCTGAACGGACAAATCTATGTTTTCGGCTTGCAGAATGGTGTGTTGACAATGACAAGTACGGCTCAGGAAGATGGAGTTCAATGGAGTGAATTGACTCCGTGTCTGGGGCTTGTTGAGGGTGTTGATTGTCGTAGCATGGTTACCTTTGGCGGTTGCTTTTATGTAGTTGCCAAGGGAGGTCTCTATCGGTCAACTGACGGTTTGGAATGGAGTTTGATAGAATCGGAGGTGGAGATAGATCGGATGCTAGTTGCAACGGACGAAGAGATGTATGCATTGCAGGGTGATAAGATAATTAAAGGAACCGGTGATGGCGAATGGACGGAGGTTCAGACGATAGAAAAAAGTCTTTTCCCCGAATCGCCCGTATCCATTCAAATGCCTTTGGCTACAAACCCCGCCATTGAGCGCACGACCTTAATCGGGGTTCCTTTAGAGGGAGAGCGTACGCATGCTTCCGTATGGAGCAAACTCAATATTGAACCTCTGTGGGCATATTACAATGTTACGGAGAATAATCTGCAACCCTGTCCTGCTTTGGAGAATTTGGCGGTAATTCCTTACGATAATGCGATGTTTGCATTTGGAGGAAGAAGTCTTGATTCCGCTTTGGAAACAGTAGGGGCATTTGAAAAGATATATGTATCGCGCGATGGCGGCATAACGTGGTGGGGAGCAGAAGAAAACCTGGGATTCCCCGATGCGTTGAAGGGATTCGAGGGTGGATTCTCGTATGTGGTGGATGAGAAAAATTACATTTGGTTGATGTGTGGCGGAAGTAATGTAGTTTATAAAGGTTGTATAAATCGGCTGATAAAAGAATAAAAAGGTATAATTTCAAGGATAAAAACACGTTTTATAATTAGGACGTTAATTAGGAATAATATGAAATGCATCTATCAAAGAACTGTTTTTATGCTTGTTTTCCTTTTTGGGGGTACAATGGCAGGAGTATCCCAAAATGCTGATGAAGAATACCGATTGGAGTTGGGTGCTGCTTTAGGTGGTTGTTTTTACATGGGAGATGCCAATTACTCTACCTTATTTAAAAATATGGAGATGATGGCAGGAGCTATAGTGCGCTTCAATGTGAATCCACGAATGTCGGTAAAATGCAATGTTGCTATGGGGAAAATCAGTGGTGAAACGAAGTCGTTGGAGAATGTTTTCCCTCAGAATTTGCAAACGGAGTTTGAGCGCACATTGTATGATGTAGGTGCGCAATTTGAATATAATTTTTGGCCTTACGGTCATGGATTGAGTTATCGCGAAAGCCGCAAGTTTACTCCTTATATATTAGGAGGTCTTGGGGTAACGTATGCACCCGAACCGATGAAAGATGTGTTCACGATGAACTTTCCGGTAGGTGTGGGTGTGAAATATAAGTTTGCTCCGCGTTGGAATGTAGGATTTGAATTCTCTATGCGTTTCAGTTTGAGTGATGCATTGGATGTGGAGCAGGCTGACGGGTTGAAATTAGATGATCCGTATGGTGTAGAGAGCAAAGGAATGAAGAATAAAGACAGTTATTCGTTTGTCAATTTGTCGGTTACATACGATTTATGGCCTAAATGCTATAACTGCAACAAAGATTAAGAATAAAAAAACAAAAAGATTATATGCTTTACAGTGAACAAGTAGACCTTACAAGAGTCCCCGAGCATATTGCCATTATCATGGATGGGAATGGGCGTTGGGCAAAGAATCGTGGTGAGAATCGTAGCAATGGACACATTGCCGGAGCTGAAACCGTGAAGCAAATCGTAAGAGAGGCCGCTCGTGTGGGGGTTAAGTATCTTACTTTATATACTTTTTCAACCGAGAATTGGAATCGGCCGGAGGCAGAAGTGGCTGCGTTGATGGCATTGTTGTTTGAGAGTATTGAAGAGGAAATCTTCATGAAGAACAATGTCGCTTTCCGTGTAATCGGAGATATGAATCGCTTGCCGGAGCTCGTAAGAACCCGTTTGGAGACTTGTATACAAAATACATCGGGAAACACCCGTATGACGCTTGTGTTAGCGCTTAGTTACTCTTCTAGATGGGAATTGACGGATGCGGTAAAACAGATTGCCCAAAAAGTTAAAAAAGGAGAGTTGTCGATTGACGCAATAGAAGAAAAAGATATTTCTGCACATCTGACAACCAACTTTATGCCCGATCCGGAGCTTTTGATACGCACCGGTGGAGAAGTCAGATTAAGTAATTATTTGTTGTGGCAATGTGCTTATACGGAATTGTATTTTTGTGATACATATTGGCCGGACTTCAAAGAAGAAGAATTGTGTAAAGCCATTTGTTGGTATCAAAACAGAGAAAGACGTTTCGGAAAGACGAGTGAACAAGTCGCAGATGAGTCTAAATAAGAATTGTAAATGGGAAAACAGAGAATGAAAAAATATTCAATCATAGAATTACGACTATCTTCCTACATTTTGTGTATCGTAGCCTGCATGAGCTTTTTACCCCATATGCTATGGGCACAAAATGAAACTGATAAGCAAACAGAGCCGGTGATACTCTACTCGCGAACTCCCCGTCAATATGAAATTGGGGGAATAAGTGTTTCCGGTGTTAAAAACTATGAAGATTATGTTCTTATCGGATTGTCGGGACTTTCAGTAGGGCAAACTATAACAGTACCCGGTGAAGAGGTGACAAAAGCAACTCAACGGTATTGGAAACATGGATTATTTTCGAATGTGCGTATATCTGCAGATAGTATTGTAGGTAATAAAATCTATTTGAATATAGACTTGGCAGAACGGCCGCGTATTTCTGAGATAAACTATAACGGAGTGAAGAAGTCGGAGCGAGAAGATTTGGAAGCTCGTTTGGGTATGGTAAAAGGAAAACAGATTACTCCCAACATGGTAGATCGTGCGAAAATCGCTATTAAACGCTATTTTGATGATAAAGGATTCAAGAATGCGGAAGTGGAGATTATGCAGCGAGATGACGTATCGGCTAATAATCAAATTATAGTGGACATTAATATAGATAAGAAAGAAAAGATTAAGATTAATAAAATCTATATTAATGGCAACGAAGCCTTGACGGACAAGACAATTCGAAAAGCGATGAAGAAAACGCGCGAAAGAAGTTCATGGGCGAATAAATTGCGTAATTTTTTCAAAGGAGGAAAGAAGTTTATCGATGAAAAATATGAGGAGGACAAAGGTTTTATCATTGATAAATACAATGAATTGGGATACCGCGATGCACAGATTGTTTCGGATAGCGTAGTTGCTCATGATGATCGCACTGTAGATATTTACCTGAATCTGGAGGAAGGAAACAGGTATTATTTGCGAGATATTTCGTGGATTGGCAATACCGTTTATTCAACTGATCAGTTGAATTATTCTTTAGACATGAAACGGGGAGACGTTTACAATCAGAAAAAATTGAGAGAACGACTCGAAGAAGACGAGAATGCGGTTAAAAACGAATATTACAACAACGGTTATGTATTTTTACGTATGGAGCCGGTAGAGGTAAATGTAGATGGAGACTCTATCGACTTGGAAGTGCGTATGTTTGAAGGACGTCAGGCTACTATCAATCGAGTTCGGATAAGTGGTAATGATCGTTTGTATGAAAATGTCGTACGGCGTGAATTGCGCACCAAGCCCGGTGACCTTTTCAACCGTTCGGATTTGGAGCGCTCATATCGTGAAATAGCCCAAATGGGACATTTTAATCCGGAAACAATTAATCCGGATGTACAGCCGGATGAAGAAAATGGAACTGTTGATATTAACTACATGTTGGAGTCAAAGGCAAATGATCAGATAGAGTTTTCTGCCGGATGGGGCCAAACAGGTGTAATTGGTAAAATCAGTTTGAAATTTACAAATTTCTCAATGGGTAATTTGTTTAGTAAGAATGAAAATCGGAGAGGGTTTCTTCCTCAAGGCGATGGTCAAACGTTAACCATTAGCGGACAAAGTAATGCCGATTATTATCAATCTTATAGCATTTCCTTTTTTGATCCTTGGTTTGGAGGAAAACGTCCGAATTCATTCTCCGTATCAGCTTTTTATTCGAAGCAGACGGACGTAAGCAGCAACTATTATAACTCGGCTTATTACAATAACTATTATAACTATTTGTATGGATACGGAAATTACAATAGTAGTTATTATAATAGTTATGAGTCTTATTATGATCCGGATAAATCGGTTCAATTATACGGAGTATCGGTTATGTTCGGTAAACGTTTGCGTTGGCCTGATGATTATTTCGATTTTACCGCAGCTCTTTCTTATCAACGCTATGTATTGAAAGATTGGCAATACTTCCCTGTTACCAATGGAAAAAGTAATAATATCAGTTTAGAATTGACATTATCAAGACGTTCTATTGATAATCCTATTTTCCCACGTTCAGGTTCGGAATTTACATTGTCTTGCCAATTAACTCCTCCTTATTCATTGTTTGATGGTGTTGATTACTCTAAATATGCTCAAAATGCTTCTGATCCCAATTATCAAAATGATATGAACAAAAAATATAGTTGGGTAGAATATCATAAGTGGAAATTTAAGAGCAAAACTTATACGGCTTTGAGTAATGCTGTAAAATGTCCGGTGTTGATGACACGCGTAGAATTCGGGTTATTAGGACATTATAATAGATACAAGCGTTCTCCGTTTGAAACATTCTATATGGGTGGCGATGGTATGAGTGGATATTCTTCGACATATGCAACCGAAACCATAGCTCTGCGTGGATATGAAAATGGTTCGTTGACTCCATATGGATATGAAGGTTATGCTTATACCCGTTTAGGGCTGGAGTTAAGATATCCATTGATGTTGGAAACTTCCACTAATATTTATGCGTTAGGATTTGTGGAAGGCGGTAATGCTTGGAGTGATGTAAAAGACTTTAATCCGTTTGATTTAAAACGTTCGGCCGGAGTAGGTGTGCGTATTTTCTTACCGATGATTGGATTGATGGGTATCGATTGGGCTTATGGTTTCGACAAAGTCTATGGCTCAAGTCAATACGGAGGAAGCCAATTTCACTTCATTCTTGGTCAAGAATTTTAAAGATAGAGAATTGAAAACGATTTAGGAATTTTATAAATATGGATAGTATATGAGAAAAATAGTTTTATTTGTTGCTATGTGTTGTCTGTCAATTGTTGTGGCCAATGCACAAAAATTTGCATTGATTGATATGGAGTATATTTTGAAAAATATTCCTGCATACGAACGTGCAAATGAGCAATTGAATCAGATTTCTAAAAGATGGCAAGGTGAGGTAGAGGCTTTGGCGCAAGAAGCTCAAACACTTTACAAAAACTATCAGTCGGAAGCTGTATTTCTTTCTGAAGAACAAAAAACAAAGAAAGAGGAAGAGATTGTAGCTAAAGAGAAAGAGGCTAGCGAATTGAAACGAAAATATTTCGGCCCCGATGGAGAACTCTATAAAAAGCGTGAAAGTTTGATGACTCCGATACAAGATGAGATTTATAATGCAGTAAAAGAGTTGGCCGATGCGAAAGGCTATTCTTTAATTCTTGATCGGGCATCTGATACGGGTATTATTTTTGCATCTCCTAAGGTGGATATAAGCAACGAGGTGCTTACAAAATTGGGTTATTCAAATTAATTTCCATACATTTGCACCCGATAAAAAGAAACAATAATCAAATAATAAATAAAAACTATGTTGAAAAAACTAATTTTAGCTTTGATGCTCATTCTTCCTATGGGAGTATGTGCACAGAAATTTGGCCATGTTAATTCGGCCGCAATCATTCCTTTGATGCCGGAATATACTACAGCACAAACGGAAATTCAATCGTTGCAGAAGCAATATGAAGACGAAATTAAACGCATGCAAGACGAATTAACCAAAAAGAGTGAAGAGTACGAAGCTCAAAAAGCAACTTTGCCGGCGGCTATTCAAGAACGGCGTGAAAAAGAGTTGCAAGAGCTTTATAGCCGTATGCAACAATATTATCAAGAAGGACAGCAACACTTGCAGAAAGCTACAGAGGATAAGATGGCTACTATCAGCGATAAGCTGAAAAAAACGATTCAAGAAGTCTGTGTTGCCGGAGGTTATGTATATATATTGGATACAACAAGTGGTGTACCATACATCAGCGAAACATTGAGTACTGATATTACTGAAACTGTAAAAAGTAAGTTGGGTATCAAATAAAAGAATCTCATAAATTATGAACAAGAAATTCATCATCTTTTTCTTAATTTCGGCATTTTCTTATGCATTGCAAGCACAAGACGTTGTAGAAACAGATTCGATTAGTCCGCTTCAATTTGAAAAAAGAGAAGCAGATAATCAATTACCTTCTGTTTCGACTGCTGCTAAACCTGTTGTACGTTTCGGATTTCTAAGTTATTCGGAAGTGATTCGTTTGATGCCTGAGTATATTTCTGCTCAAGAGAAATTGAATCGTCTACAAGAAAAATATGAGGCAGAACTTCAACGATCGGACAAAGAATTTAATCGAAAGTATGCAGAGTTTCTTGAAGGACAAAAGGAATTTCCGGAAAACATTTTATTGAAGCGACAAAAAGAACTTCAGGAATTGATGGAAAAAAGCATCCAATTCAGAGATGAAACAAAAGAATTGCTTGCTAATGTTCGGAAAGAGATGACAGCCCCTATTATGGAGAAACTCAATGAGGCTATTCGAATTATAGGACTACAACACCAATTTGAGTATGTACTGAATACCGATAATAATACATATCCGTATATTAATAAATCGGTGGGCATGGATATTACTTCTTTGGTAAAAAGTAAATTGAACATTAAATAAATTTTTAGGCCCAGGCCCTTTAAAAGTCTTATAAAGGAGATAAAGGGAGTAACCGAATAATTCCCTTTATCTCTCTTTCTATTTTTTAATATACCTAGAAACACGCATGTAATGTATTCGACTAAACACGCTTCTTTTTATTCGGATAGTCCGGGACCAATTGGAATTTTCGATTCTGGATATGGAGGATTGACCATTCTTGAAGAGATTCTTCGTGAATTGCCTCAGTATGACTATATTTATTTGGGAGACAATGCTCGAAATCCTTATGGGACCCGTTCATTTGAAGTTGTTTATGAATTTACGCTTCAGGCGGTGAAAAAATTGTTTGAAATGGGGTGTCATTTAGTTATATTAGCTTGTAATACGGCTTCGGCTAAAGCTTTACGCTCTATTCAACAACAAGACTTAAATCGGTTGGATCCAACACGAAGAGTATTGGGAGTTATTCGTCCTACCATTGAAGAGGTTGGAGAAATAACTCATACGCGTCATGTTGGTATATTAGCTACGGCTGGTACTATCCGTTCGCAATCTTATCCTTTGGAAATAAAGAAGATATATCCGGACATTGTGGTCAGTGGACAGGCTTGTCCCATGTGGGTACCTTTGGTTGAGAACAAGGAGGCCGAAGCACCTGGAGCAGATTATTTCGTAAAGAAATACATTGAAGAGTTGATGAATAAAGACCCACTTATTGATACCTTAATTTTAGCATGTACACATTATCCAATTCTTTTGGAAAAAATAAAAAAATATGTTCCACAGGGAGTTAATGTCATGTGTCAAGGAAAATATGTAGCAAAAAGCCTAAAAAAATATTTGCACAGGCATCCGGAAATTGAAGTTCGATGTACCAAAAACTCTGAATATCGTTTTTTTACAACTGAATTACCAGAGAAATTTGCTGAATCTGCAACTTTATTTTTGAAACAGGAAATTCAATCCGAACGAATAAATTTATAATTAAGCATTTTATTCCGTATGAAATTTTCTGCTAAGGTATCCGTAGTAATGTGCACATACAATGGGGCAAGATTTATTGAAGAACAAATAGCTTCTATAGCTCAACAAACTTATCCTATTTATGAATTGATTATTCAAGACGATTGTTCTACAGATGATACAGATATAATCGTAGAGTGTTGTAAGAAACGATACCCTAATTGTCCGATTTCTTTTTTGCGCAATGAAAAGCAATTAGGCTATACCCGTAATTTCCTTACGGCCTATTTGAAAGCAGGCGGAGATTATATCGCTAGTTGTGATCAAGATGATATTTGGAGTCCTCGAAAAATAGAGATCCTTATGCAGAATATAGGAGAAAAATGGATGATGTTTCACCGTTCAATTATATTTGATGAGACACAACCAAGGAAAGGATTTCGCCCAATTTCTATGCCAAATCTTTCTCCACTCTATATTTTGTTAAGACCACAGATAGCAGGTCATCAACAACTTTTCAGTCGTCAATTGATCCCATATATTCAAGATATATTAAAAACGCAAAGTGTTACATATGATTATTTAACTTGTACGTTAGCGGCTTGCATGAAAGGAGTGGGATACGTAGAAGAAGATCTTGTCCGATGGAGAAGATACGAAGGAGCCACAACCTATGTTATGCAAGGAGAAAATGGGAAGATAGCTGGCTATCTGCAAGCTATTCAAGCTCTCTTTGATTCGACTAGACGTAAAGAGACGTATGTCTATTTTTCTCTATACCTTTCTTTCCCGTTTGAAAAAGAATCATCTTGGGTTGTTTCGCAAATGAGTAAAGGGAGTATAGGCTCCATACTTCGTGTATGTTTTCGGTGTTTTGCATTGCGAAAAATGCTTTATCCAGAAGTCTCCGGTATTGCGCAAATGGCAAGAGCATTTTTCATGCCACTGTTTTTTATTCGTGATTATGGTCGATTCATATTAAAAAAGTAGTATTTTTGCTCGAAAATTCAGTCTCAATGAAAAGGAACCCGATTTTATCAGATTATATGGCAAAAAATCTCAAGAAATGTCAAGAGAAAGAACTTGCCATTTTACTGGAAATAGACCGCATTTGTCGAAAACACCATATCAACTATTGGTTAGATTGTGGCACGCTTTTGGGTGCTGTACGGCATCAAAGTTTTATTCCTTGGGACGATGATGTAGATATTGCAATGCCGTTGGGAGATTATCATCGTTTTATAGAAATTGCCCCCTCGGAACTTCCTTCACATTTGTTTTTACAAACACCGCAGAGCGACCCTTCAGTTAATTGGCCAATTACAAAAATAAGAGACTTAAACTCTTTTTATGTTGAAGGACGTGATGATATGAAAGCTGACTACCATAAAGGGCTTTACGTAGACATTTTCCCTTTTACAGATTATCCAAAACTTCCATTGGGAGTGATTCATCGTTTGACAAAGGGAATTTGTAAAAGTTATTGTATCTTGCATTTGCAACATTACTATTCGTTGCGTTCGTTTTTGGAGTTCTTCTATTTCGGAGCCAAATACATACTTTTTAAGGCGATATGGGAAATTTTAACTGCCTGTTGTAAGAAAGGAAACTATATATCCAATATTGTTATAAACAACGGATATGGCATTGTACATAGTCGTGAAACCATATATCCGTTAACTACCATCTCATTTGCTGGTTATGAATTTTCATCACCGGCAGATCCGGTACAATATTTAACCGATTTGTATGGTGATTTTCAGACTATTCCTCCTGTTGAGAAGCGAAAAATACATGCCTTGTTTTATAATCCAGAGTTAATACCTCAATCATGAAGCCTGCTTTAGTAGACATATCGGTACTAATTCTTTTTCATGCACGGCCTGAACCGTTGGCTAAGGTGTTTGAAGAAATAAAAAAAGCACGTCCGTCCAAGTTATTTCTTTATCAAGATGGTCCTAGGGGGGGAAAAGATCTGGAAAACATACGTTTGTGTCGCGAAGTAGTGAAAGATATTGATTGGGAATGCGAAGTACATCGTTTATATCAAGAAAAGAACTATGGGTGCGACCCTTCTAATTATATGTCGCAAAAATGGGCATTCTCCCATGTTGACAAGTGTGTAGTGTTTGAAGACGATAGTATCCCATCTGTGAGTTTTTTGCGTTTCTGTAAAGAGCTATTGGACAGATATGAATACGATACACGCATCAGTATGATAGCCGGATTCAATAACGAGGAGATAACTCCGGATATCCCTTATGACTATTTTTTTGCAACGACTTTCTCTATTTGGGGATGGGCTACTTGGCGAAGAGTTATTGACACTTGGGATGAACAATACACCTTTCTTGAGGATAGAACCAATAGAAAACTATTGGAAAATCTGTTGAAAGAGCGT
>JAFUNW010000145.1 GCA_017472905.1 Bacteroidaceae bacterium | reverse complement strand
ATTACCTGGGATAAGCGTAGTTTGCGCATGGATAATCGCCCCATACTTCCGGTTATGGGCGAGATGCACTATGCACGTGTACCGGAAAAAGATTGGCGGCGTGAAATACAAAAGATGAAAGCCGGAGGAGTCACCATCATGGCAACCTATGTCTTTTGGAATCATCACGAAGATGAGGTAGAAGGACAATGGGACTGGAGCGGGAACCGCAACCTCAGACGTTTCGTGGAGATTTGTGCTGAAGAGCAAATGCCTATCGTATTGCGCGTAGGTCCTTTCTGTCATGGCGAGGTCTATCAAGGAGGATTGCCTTGTTGGATCGTGAAAAAATCGATAGAAGACAAGAAAAACTATAAATTACGCTCGTTGGCCCCCGGATTCATCGCTGCGACCGAACGTCTATATAACCAGATAGGAGCCCAAGTACGCGGATTGATGTGGAAAGACGGAGGACCGATTATGGGCATACAACTGGAAAATGAATCCAGAGGCCCTTGGCCCTATTTCACAAAATTACTTGAATTGGCTAAGCAAGCCGGATTAGAGACTCCGATTTATACCCGCACCGGATGGCCCAAGATGAACGGAAGAGCCGAATTCGGCGTTATCCTCCCACTTTACGGTGACTATGCCGATGGCTTTTGGGATCGCAAACTGACCGAAATGCCCGGCGACTATCCGAAAGCATTCATCATGAAGGATACGCGTCTCTCTGCTGTTATTGCAACAGAAACGTTCGGCACGAACCAAAATACTCAAATGCAAAAGAGTGATTTGGGATATCCCTACCTGACTTGTGAATTAGGCGGAGGCATGATGCCCAGTTATCATCGGCGCTTAAACATGAGCGGACGTGAACCCCTCCCCCTCTGTATCTGTAAATTAGGAAGCGGATCGAACCTACCCGGATATTACATGTATCATGGCGGTACAAACCCTTGGAGTCCGTTCCACACAATGGGAGAAACGCAGAATAGCCATGTAACAAACTACAACGATTTGCCTGTAATGAGCTATGATTTCCAAACAATATTGGGAGAAATGGGACGTCCGAACAACATCGCATGGCACGAGACACGTTGGATACATCAATTCCTTAAGGATTGGGGCGAAGAGTTGAGCCAAATGGATGTAGATACCCTTTCAGAACATTATGCACGCCGAGGCCAGTTCGTTTTTCGCAACGACTACGTCCGCATTTTAAATGAAGAAGGTACAGCCAGCGTTACCCCCAAAGGCATGACATGGCAAGGGCTTACCATCACGAGCGACCACATACAACCCTTTGCAAAAGCAGATGGTCAACTCTATTTCATCACCGTTCCCAACGTGCAGAAACCTCGTTTAATCATCAACGGCAAGAAATATACCGCGCGATTAGACAAACCCTTAAAAATTAACGGCCAAAGCCTGACTGTTCTCTCTCCCGAGCGTGCCCGCAAAGCATACGTCATCGATGGAAAAATGCATTACGGCGATGGAATCCTTTATAAAAACGGCACACACATCATGCAAGAACAATGGTTCACTGATGCCGACATACAGATTTCCTGCACACAGATGAGGAAGGAGGGAGCCATTCGTACCGTGTCGATGGGTAGCCAAAACGTAGCCCATCAGCCCGAAGATAGCGAATTCGAAGCTGCCGCCGCATGGGCGGTTGATTTATCAGCCCTTTTTGCCAAATACAACCACGATGAGTTGAATGACCTTTTCCTTGAAATTGGTTATCGCGGCGATTGCGCCCGGTTGTATGCCGATGACCGTTTGGTTGCTGACAACTTTTGGAATGGTAAGCCTATGGCTGTGCGAGTGAGCGACTTGATAGACAAACGCATTGAACTGAAGATTCTTCCGCTTCGCAAAGATGCCCCAATCTATCTGCAACGCGAACAGCGTGCTGTGCTTGATGCCGCCCCCGGGGAATATCTGTTGGGGTTAGACGAAGTGAAAGTCATACATCGAAAAACTACAGTGTTCGCTCGCCGATAAAGATTTGCATACTTGCCTACAAACTGTTTCTGTTCTCTTGCTTTTAAATTAATTGCCATAGTTTCTTTAGGGTTTAGGTTGGTTGTTCAAAAATCTCTTTCTCAGTACTGACAATGCAAATATACAACATCCCGTATCCCTTTGTCAAGAGTTTCGGAGAAACGAGCGGCAAGTTAACAATTCTAAAAATCGTATAACAAAGTGTTTCAGTGGTTTACGCCTGTTTTCGCCTCCTGTTTTTGCGGAAATTTTAACGT
>JAFUNW010000144.1 GCA_017472905.1 Bacteroidaceae bacterium | reverse complement strand
TATCGTCCGGCTCTTCCAAAAGGAACTTCATTGCGCCGTCCGATAGGTTTTGTCGCATAAGAAGTGAGCGAACGTATTAAACTGAAAGAAAAGGGAGGACGTTTCTTGAGAAATGCCCTCCCTTTTTCTTTTATAATTCAACTTCTTCCCAATGAAAATGATGGAGAAGTTTTAAGTAATTAATATACCTCCACTTTAGCAGCAGCAGCCTTACACTTATCTCTCAATGCATCCAAGTCGCTACCCAAAGGAGCGTAGCACAATACGACTCCCATGCGGCGTTTAACGCGAGTAGAAGGTTTACCGAAGATACGTAAGTAGGTGTTCTCTAGTTTGCAAACCTCTTCTTCGCCCCGATATTGCGGACGTTCGCTACTGGCAATAGGAGAGGGAATTACTGCACTGGCTCCCATGCGTTCTTGGGTAATGTGTGGAATGGGTAAGCCTAGTACGGCTCTGCAATGAAGTTCGAATTCGCTGAGATTCTGAGTTCCGGCCAAAGTTACCATTCCGGTATCGTGCGGACGTGGAGAGAGTTCAGAGAAGTAAACACCATCTTTGTTGCTCAAGAAAAACTCCACCCCCCAAATACCTTCACCGGTTAAAGCTTCTGTTACTTTGGCTGCCATTTCCTGCGCCTGTTTCAAATGGTCTTCGCTGATGGGGGCCGGTTGGAAACTCTCTTGATAGTCTCCTCCCTTTTGTATATGTCCAATGGGAGGGCAGAACAAAGTAGGTCCGTCTTTTTGAGTTACGGTTAGAAGAGTAATTTCACTATCGAAATTGATGAATTCTTCGATAATCATCTCTTTGATATCTCCGCGACTTCCTTCGCAACCATATTCCCAAGCTTTTTGCAAATCTTCGGCACATTTTACTAATGACTGACCTTTACCGGACGAAGACATCAAGGGTTTCACAACACAAGGGAAACCTATCTTTTCACTAGCCTCTTTCAGTTCTTCAAAACTCTTGGCATAGAAATATTTGGCAGTTTTCAGTCCTAACTCTTTGGCAGCTAAATCGCGAATAGCCTTGCGGTTCATGGTGTAGTTTACGGCTTTGGCACTGGGAACCACTTGAATACCCATTTTCTCGCAGTCATACAATCTTTCTGTACGAATAGCCTCTATTTCAGGGACAATCAAGTCGGGTTTGTGCTTTTCAACGGCAGTCATCAGTTTGTCACCGTCCAACATATCGAATACTTCAAACTCGTCAGCAACCTGCATAGCAGGTGCGCCAGCATACGAATCACATGCAACAACGTGTTGTCCTTTTCGTTGTGCGGCAATTACAAACTCTTTACCGAGTTCGCCGGAGCCTAACAATAGAATTTTCTTGGTCATGGTCTATCTTATTTTTATAATATTGAGTGCAAAAATTATCTAATCGGTCAAATATACGACATATTACAGCACTGTGTGTTGCTGCAGGTTGGATAATTAGGATTTATTAAGGTTTGAACGTGTCGCTTTTGTTGTTCGAATGGTTATTCTCGGATTGCTTGCGAGGCAATGTTCGGTTGATACCTTGCTCTCGGTGATAAAGCTTGATTTCTACTCCAAACATTTTGTGTAAATGCTCGGCCAGATGTTCGGCCGAGTAAACCGACCGATGTTGTCCGCCGGTACATCCGAACGAAAACATTAAATCGGTAAATCCTCGTTCGAGGTATCGGGCTACGTGAGCTTCAGCCAATGCATAGACATGTTGCAGGAAAGTGGTAATTTCACCATCTTCTTCTAGAAATCGTATGACCGGTTCATCCAATACGGTTAATTGTTTGT
>JAFUNW010000143.1 GCA_017472905.1 Bacteroidaceae bacterium | reverse complement strand
CAACCGGTTCAACAAGCAAAAGAAGAGAAAACGGAAAAAGAACAGGTTCCATTTAAACATACCGTTACGATTACACGACTCGAAGATGATTTTGATTTCTATTTCTTTACCGAGGAAAGCAGTTTCGGACGTTACGATTCTTCCATTCTATCTGAAGTAATGATTCAGACGAATGATCTCAGTATAAGTCGTAGACATCTCATCATTTTTATAGAAGCGATAGATGGCGGATACAAAGCTCACATCAAGAATAAATCCAAAGAAGGCGTTTGTTTGGTCAACGGGAAACAACTTCCATACGATGAACAATCAGAAATCCGACCGGGAATGAATCTTACATTGGGAAAGACACGATTTATTATCAAGGATATAAACACTAATAAAGAATAAAACTATGGGAAACAAGACTTACGACTTAGACATCTGCTGTCCACATTGTGGAAGACGAATCACTCTAAATTGCTACAAAGATTCTTTGGCACAGAAACTCTATAAGTGCAAACAATGTCACTGCGACACCCCTATTGGGAAGTGGCTTGTATGCGGACAAAGAACCGCAGAAAGTCAAGAAGAGGTAAAGACACGTTTTACGATCGCCAGTTCAATCTCCATACCCGACTACATAGCCGGAAAAACTGAAGTACGAGACCGTTCAAGAAATACATCTGAAAAAGAGCCTGAAAACGTAATTGGAAAAACAACCATGCGAAAACCTGAGTTAGAAGAGACTTCAACCGAACCAATAAAGGGAACCAATAGTTGGGCCACCCATTTCAGCATAAAAGACGACCCGACTTTCTTCAAACATCCGGCCACGTTCATCGACTTGACGACCAACAAACGATACAAGTTGGGCCATGATTACTACACCAACCGTCCTCCTCAAACAGAAGGAGAATACATTGTAGGAAGAAAAGACCCGGAAATAAAAGCCGATGTCCCCATCTGTACAAAGGACCCATACATGAGTCGTCACCATGTACGTATCATCGTATTGGAATGTGAAGGACATTATATCCACCTTTTGCGCAATGAAAGAGCAGTAAACGAAACATTTCTGGGCGAAAGGGAGTTAGATAAAGGATGTGAATGGAAACTACAGAAGAATCAAATTCTTCAGTTGGCCGACACCAAATTAAAAATTGTGGACGAATAATACTTTTTGCCTATGAAAATAAAATTGGGTCAACCGCTGGGATTTTGGGAAATCGGGAAAAGAGACACACAGCAAGATTCGCTGTATCCCCTACCCCAAGACTTAAAAGAGGAAGATACGTTATTCATCGTATGCGATGGTATGGGAGGACATTCCGGTGGAGAAATTGCCAGTAGCACCATCGTCAAAGGAATGCATGAATACTACGATGCGTTCATGAATCCTCAGCCATCAAGCGAGAGATTCCGGAACCTATTGGAAAGAGCACGTACCAATCTAGACAGTCTCTACAACGAAGAACAAGGAGAACAACAAATGGGGACAACCTTGACGTTTCTCTGTTTTCACGAAAATGGATATTTGGCCGCTCACATCGGAGACAGCCGTATCTACCACTTCCGACCGGGACGAATCACCGGACTAGTCTACCGTTCCAAGGATCATACCCAAACGCAGGAGTTCATTGAAAGTGGTATCCTCTCACCTATAGCCGCACTGACCTATACCGGACGAAACATTCTGGACCGAGCCATCATGCCGCGAAGCAGACACGAAGCAACCATCTATGAAAGCGATGACATTGAAGCCGGCGACTATTTCATGCTCTGCAGCGATGGAGTCATAGAAAACTTGACAGACGAAATGCTCCAATTCATCTTTGCGGCCTACCGAAGTCCGGAAGAATGTTTGGAATTGCTAAAGAAGCATTGCGAAATGTCGTCCGACAACCACACGTGCCTCTTCATCCCTGTTAAAGAGGTGATTATTGAGGAGAAAAAGGAAACCGAAACTGTGGAGGTATATGAAGAACCCAAAACGATGTTCGTTCCTCCTGTAGTGGATGTCGACAGTTCCATTGACGATGGCTTTATAGAAAGTCAGGACGAAAGAACGACTACTACAGAATATGAAACTGTTGATCAGGAAGTTGAATCAAATAATGAAATGGAATTAGAAACCACCGATGACGATTTGCTTCTGCAAAGCACCGATGGCTTCCAACCGGACGAAACTTTGCTCCGAAACATCAAGAAAATGAAAAAAAGCGAGAGTGAACCGGAAAACAAAGCCAACAACGGTGAAAAGAGTACGCCACAACTCGACAACGGCCCTTATTGGTACGAAGATTAAAAGATACATTCGGCAGGCTGTCACAAACCGGTCATCAGTCTGCCGTTTTTTTATAAAATTCAGAAGAAAGAGAGAAAAAACAGACAAAACACTCTACTAAAACACTTTTTTTCGACTCAAAGACCTGAAAAACAGAATTTCAAACGGTATTTTTAGAATTTAATATCTATATTTGCGAACAGAGTTACGAATTTTGAAAAGAAGAAACCCTATGAAAAAGAGATACATTGATGCAATTCAAGTAGATTTTCCCTATCGCATACAATCAGAAAATTATGTAATTGAATTTACTGAATACTTAAAGTCAGGCGGATTTGCTAATACTTACATTGGGAATTTCTTTTATAGCATCGGAAATCAAAAGAATAAAGAGTCCAAAAAGATCGTTATCAAGGAATTTTTCATGAGTGATGCCTGCAGACGCGACAACGATGGTCTTACAGTTCTGAAAGTAAAGTATGAAGAATATGTTAACAAATATGAGAATAAATTTCTTGAAGAAGTAAAAACACTTGCTAAGCTCGACCATAACAATATCGTAAAGGTTTATCATTCATTCAAAGCCAACAACACTTCATACTATGTCATGGATTTCATTGACGGAATTTCTTTGGCAGAGTTTCGTCCCAATGAAAAACTAACGTTTTCTGAAGCTTGGAAAATTTTACGTCCAATCTGTATCGCATTACAAAATGAAGTACATAAAAAAGGAATCATACATGCCGACATCAGCCCTACCAACATTCTGATTGAGAATAAGACATTACGCCCTATACTGATTGATTTCGGTCTTTGTCGTGCTTTTAGTCAAGAAAAGGGAGGGATACAAATAAGCCAAACCAAAGTAACAACAACCTCTGCGGGATATTCGGCATATGAGTTACATAATCCTAGAGACGAACAAGGTAAAATATCAACTATAAAACCTTGTACCGATATTCATTCATTGGGAGCTGTTATGTATTATTTAATTGAAAGAGAACACCCGAAACCACTAATAGACTCTCAAAAAACAAGCAATGAAAATCTTCTGAACATTCTGAAGAAAACTACCAGACAGAAACAAAGCGACCGTTTCCAATCGGTTCAAGAGTTAATTGATGCGTGCGATAAGTTGGCAAAATATACTGTCACGACTCCCATTCAGGAAATAGAGCAGACAAAACCAGAGGATGAAAACTCCGGCTATGCATTCGGCGGTACACAAATCAGGCCCAAGACTCCCCAAACAACGGGTAATAATGAAAAAGAAGAGGAGAAAGTTCCGGTTATTGAAAAAGAGAAGCCCATAATCTTGCCTAATGACCCATGTCCTTGTGGAAGCGGCAGAAAGTTTAAACAATGTCACGGGAAAAATATCGTTATAGAAAACAATGGCCAAAATACAAACGGAGGACAGAAAAATGGCAACGGAGAAAACCCACCGGTTATAACTCCCCCCCAAAAAGAGAAACCGACTTTTTGGCAACAATACGGAAAGATTACAATCATCGCCTTCGTAGTAGCTATTGTGGCCGCTGTCGCAACTTCCATCGATTGGTCGAAAGAACCTACTCCGGAACCGGACCCAACCCCGACTCCGGATGTCATTACTCCGGAAGAGAAACTGTATGCGACCCTCCTTTCCATCCAACAGGGAGAAACAGACAGAAGCAAAGCCGATGAGCTCTTTACAGAAGATGCCTATTTTGTTATTATTGACGAAGGCGTAATGGCCGGAAGCCCAACCGAACCGTCTCACCAAATGGAGCACCTGCTTATAGAAAATTCGCGGATAAACCTTGAAGAATACAAGCTGACCAAGATTTATCGCGACAACCCCAATGATGACCGAATCACGAGCATCGACCTTGAGCCTATCAATGAATAAAAGAAATGAAATAAGTATAACTAAAACCATACGAACAATGAAACAGAAACAGACATTCCTAACAACCTTGCTCTGCATGTTACTGACCCTGAACGGAGCATGGGCACAAAGCTACTACAGAGGTGAAGCCGGTCTGACTCCCCAACAAAAGAAAGCTTTGGAAAGACAAGCTATAGAGAAAGTTCAAACATTCCAGAAGAATTGCGAACTTATCGGTGAGAAAAAAGACAAAGGAGCCATTAAAACAACAATGGACCTCTTTGCCGACAACAACCGCATGATTCAAATCACAAATCTGAACGGTAGTGTCTCCAATAAAAAGGTACGGGTCTATCTGAACCGCCTGTCACTGTTGGGATACGAGAGCATTGACATCGAATCGTACGACTGCCACATCGCCAGCAAGTTCAAGAAATCAAAGAAAATGAACGACCTGCACCCCGACGAAGATTGGTACGAAGCCATTGTCTCTGTCATGCAACGGTTTCATGCAGTACGCGGAGACTTCACCTACGAAGATGTCGTGGAAAGAAACATGACGGTCTATGCCCGCAAGATACAAATGTATCGAGGAGGAGGCAAACAAGACACATGGATTATCCAATTGGGAGACATTACGGCAAAAACCGTATCCGTCAATTAACTAAACACATAACACTATGAAAACGATCCATTATTGTATGCTGTCCCTTATTATTTTGTGCGTCCTTCCCTTTACGGGAAGCGCACAAAAGCTAACCACATGGGACCAAGTAACCTTGTACACGTTCGAAGAGTTTGAAAACACGTTCAACGGCAACTTCGACCAAGTGGAACCGCTCCAAAAATACCCCGATTTACTCCAAATTCCCCGCAACAAATTCATCAAGATACTCTACAACCCGGCAATTCAAGTCGGTCGCGAATCAGCCGATGCACTGGGAGAGTATCTGACCCAATGGGGACTCTATGCCTCACCGGAGAATACCGTAGCTGAAGCCACGCTGTGCTACACCGATGCCAAGGGCAAAGAGGTGGACATTGTGCTTCATCTGCAAGAAGTTGCCAGCGAACAAGGCAACCATTGGATTGTAAAAGATGCACAATCCCCCATTTTCTTCGTGGGCGATTCAGAAAAGAACGGAATCATCGGCATTACCAACAACGAAGTGAGCTTCCTGGAGTTTGCTCACAATGCCGGTTCCAACCCTTGCGACATTGCCGGCGAAAAGTTCAAGGCAGACAACGTGACGCTCTTCCTCTATCTGACCGCCAACGGATTGCTCAAATACAAACATACAACCTCCACTTGCTACTACATCACGCTCGGAGAATACCGCATCAAAGTGGGTCAAATCATAGAAAAAGACAAAGCCATCGGTGGATGGCTCATTCTGGAAGTATACAAAAACAATAAAAAAGTATTCGGATGAACAAACATCTGTTCCACCTTTCGTTAATCCTCTGCCTGTCCGCTATCTTCGGTCAGGCAGTTTCTGCACAAAGCTTGTCAAAGGATAGAGAGGAGTATTATCAAAAACATGCGAAGAATCATTTGGAGGATTTCTACGCTACCTGGCTGCAAGCTTGTGTCGACCAAGATGAACCTTGGCTGCAAGCCATTCAAGAAAACTATGTCGCAAGCAACGAAGTGTTCCGTCCCGACTTCTGCGAAAGCAACGAAGACGGTCTTTATCGTTTCCGCAACTATTTGACTAAGTTTACGACTACCTACAGCGACTATTTCGAAAAGGAAATGAAGTTCAAACTCTCCGAGTTCCACTTTGCCCCGATGACTTTCTCGCAAGGAGGTACGGAACTAATTGTCAACTGCACGTTTCAAACCTGCATGTTGATAGAAGAGAAAGCTGTTTGTACCGTTCGCACACAGGCGTTGCTGCTTTTCCCCGACTGGATGAAGGTAGAGAACTACAAAATCAGACAAATCACTCCGGAAAGCACCCCCATCGTCACACTTCCAACCAAAGAAAAGCCGACACCCGATTCAAAAGCGGAGAAAACAGTCAAAAACGAAGAAGCGACAGACGATACAGAGCGGGAAATCCCCATCCCCACCGGCCCATTCCAACACATTCCTGCTCAAGCGGTCGATTTGGGGCTGAGCATCTGTTGGGCCGACCACAACGTGGGAGCCACCCGACCGGAAGAAGCCGGAGCTTACTATGCTTGGGGGGAAACCGAAGAGAAGAGTTATTACAATGCCTACAACTATCGCCATTACAATGCGGTCAACAAAAGTTTCAACCAACCCAAAGAGATTAGCGGAACGCCCTATGACGTGGCCCGCGCCAAGTGGGGAGGTTCTTGGCGAATGCCGACCTTTGCCGAAGCGCAAGAGTTGATGACTCGATGTAAATGGGAACGCGAAGAGCGCGAGGGAATGGTAGGATTTCGCGTAACGGGTCCGAACGGAAACAGCATCTTCATCCCTGCAGCCGGTGTAGCCATCGGGAACTCGCTGATAATGCTCTCTGAATCGGCCTTCTATGCCTATGCGGAATGGGGAGAGAAAAAGAATCCGGGTAATTTCATCAGCAACAAATGGGACGAACAGACCCAAAAGAACGTAAACAACTCCATGAACTGGAACTACAATTTTACCGTAGACGGACTTTGGCAGGGATATTCCGTACGCCCCGTTACCTCCACAACACCGCAAACACGCCCCAACCTGGCTAGCAAAAGGATTGAGACCCTTGCTCAAATCTACCTCAAAAACAAAGAAAACAGCCGGAAACAAACCTTTAAACTGACAGGAACGGTAGTGGACGTAGACAAACAAAAGAAACAAAATCCTTTGCCCGGATGTTCCATCGTGAAGAAAGGAACGCACTACGGTTGTGTCTCCGACATTGACGGCAACTTCTCTCTCGAAGTAAAGCCGGGTGACAT
>JAFUNW010000142.1 GCA_017472905.1 Bacteroidaceae bacterium | reverse complement strand
CGTGGACAACACTTTGTTGGCAGACTCTCTAGAACAGGTATTGGAACGACAGAAACTTTATATCTTGAATATCCAGGATATATTGGCAGGAAAGATTGTAGCAGACTCTGTACAGTCCATAGATTCCTTAACCCAAATGCGCGAAGAGGATCTGCAAGCAACCACTCAACGCGAAGAAGAATTTCGGAAACAATATGAAGAAGAAGAGCGATACAACCTGACGGCAACAAATGCACGCAACACCATTGTTGAAGAGTTGGTCTTTTATCGCCCTACCAGAGGGATGATTTCCTCGTCTTTTGATGTAACCCACCGCCATTATGGAATAGACATCGCAGCCAATCCGAATGAAAGCATTCTTGCCACATTGGACGGGACTGTCATTTGGAGTGCTTACTCACCCCAAACCGGCTATGTATTGGCCATTCAACATAACAAAGACTTGGTTTCTATTTATAAACATTGTGGGGCATTATTGAAACGCGAAGGCGAATCCATAAAAGCCGGAGAAGTCATTGCTTTAATTGGAAATACGGGAACACTCTCTACCGGACCACATCTACATTTTGAATTGTGGCACAAAGGTCAGGCATTGGATCCGGAAAAATATATCGTATTTTAATTTAAATAGATGGAACAGAAAAAGAGAATAGCCATATTAGGTTCTACGGGCTCTATCGGCACACAAGCTTTGCAAGTGATCGAAGAACATCCGGAACGCTACGAGGCTTATATATTAACAGCAAATAATAAAATCGACCTGCTGATTCAGCAAGCGCGTAAGTTCTTGCCTGATGCAGTCGTGATAGCCAATGAATCAAAATACTGTGAATTGAAAGAGGCATTAGCCGATCTACCTATCAAAGTCTATGCCGGCGCCAAAGCGTTATGCGAAGTCGTTGAGTCCCAATCTATTGACATGGTGTTAACTGCGATGGTTGGTTATGCAGGCTTGCGTCCTACGATGGCAGCCATTCGTGCCGGAAAGCCGATTGCATTAGCAAACAAAGAAACGTTGGTTGTTGCCGGTGAGCTAATCAATGCATTGGCCAACGAATACAAAGTACCGATACTTCCGGTCGATTCTGAACATTCTGCCATATTCCAGTGTTTGGCCGGTGAGATGAACAATCCGATTGAGAAGATTATACTAACCGCTTCCGGAGGACCTTTCCGAACTTGCACGAAAGCGGAGCTAGCTCACGTTACCAAAGAGCAAGCTCTGAAGCATCCCAATTGGGATATGGGAGCCAAAATCACGATAGACTCTGCCTCCATGATGAACAAGGGGTTTGAAGTAATCGAAGCCAAGTGGTTATTTGGAGTTCGACCTGATCAGATTGAGGTCGTCATTCATCCCCAATCGGTCATTCATTCCATGATTCAGTTTGAAGACAGTTCTGTCAAGGCTCAACTCGGTATGCCCGACATGCGTTTACCGATTCAATATGCCTTCTCATATCCTTATCGTATAAAATCATCGTTCGACCGCCTGGATTTTTCCCAATGCAACACGCTTACATTTGAGAAACCGGATGTAGAACGTTTCCGGAACTTAGCTTTAGCTTACGAAGCCTTAAAACGTGGAGGAAACATGGCCTGTATACTCAATGCAGCCAATGAAGTGGTGAACGCAGCATTCTTGGCAGACCGTATCGGCTTTTTGGATATGAGCGACATCATAGAAAAAACCATGTCGCAAGCTCAATTTATTGCTAAACCAACCTACGAAGACTATGTTGCGACAGACAATGAAGCACGCAAGATAGCCGAAGAGTTGATTGGGAATAAACGATAGAATTAATTAGGATAGAATAAATAACATTTAAAAGTAATTAGTAAGTGGAAACATTTTTGATTCGCGCCCTTCAATTGATAATGGCTCTTGCATTGCTAGTGACCATCCATGAGGGAGGGCATTTCCTTTTTGCAAAACTATTTAAAGTACGTGTCGAAAAGTTTTATCTGTTTTTCGACCCTTGGTTTTCGCTCTTCAAGTTCAAACCCAAGAACAGTGAAACGGAATACGGTGTGGGATGGTTGCCCTTAGGCGGTTACGTTAAAATAGCCGGAATGGTAGATGAGTCTCAGAATGCTGAAGATTTGAATCATCCGGTTGAGCCTTGGGAGTTCCGGGCCAAACCAGCATGGCAACGCCTTTTCATCATGATTGGCGGAGTATTGATGAACTTTTTATTGGCTCTCTTCCTCTATTCCATGATTCTTTTCACATGGGGAGACAGCTACGTTCCACTCCAGTCTATGGAGCATGGAATGAAGTTCAACGAACGGGCCAAAGAAATCGGGTTTCAAAACGGTGACATCCTGCTACGCGCCGATGACAAAGCATTCACACGCTACGGTGTAGACATGTTGCGCGACATCACCGAAGCTGACTTTGTCTATGTCAAACGCAATGGAGAAGAAGTGGCCATTGATATTCCCGAGGATTTGAGCTTGCTCACAATCGGAAACGATGCTACTCCTTTCATCGACATGCTCATTCCGGCCGTAGTTGATTCGGTTTTGGCTGACGAACCGGCTAAACAAGTCGGAATTATGCAGGGCGATACCTTGCTCGCCATAAACAACCGGGCAGTTTCCGATTTCGTAGAATTCACGACTCAAATTGCAGCTCTACGCGCTCGCTCCGACTCCATAACGGCCCCCGAGAAAGTTGCCGCTTTGCGCGACATTACTTTGGTGGTAGGACGCGCTTCCGGACGAGACACGTTGTTTGCACAGTTAAACGAAGATTTCAAACTGGGTGTGCAACCGGCTTT
>JAFUNW010000141.1 GCA_017472905.1 Bacteroidaceae bacterium | reverse complement strand
GAACGCAATATGGCGATTATTTCTATCCGAATATATCCGGTGTGGCTCGTTCGTTAAATTATTATCCGATAGGAGATGAAAAAGCGGAAGAGGGGACCGTGAGTCTGGCCTTGGGATTGGGAAAATATATCGTAGATGGCGGACTTACGTTGCGAGTTTGTCCGTATCATCCTTCACAGGTATTGCAAACCAGCGAAATGGAGATTGCTTTGCGCGAAACACAAACACGCTTTTATGCTCTTGACATGAAAAATGCCGGAGAGAATTTTTCAATTGATGATGGCTTCAATTTAGCGAAATTATCTGTTAAAGAGGCGGAAGAACATGGTTCGTTAAATTTTATCGCTTCGACCTATGACCCTTATGACATGATTATTCGGGATGGAATTTACCCCGGAGGCAGAAAACTAATTACATTTGCCAATGTTTTACAACATGATGTATTTCCTTTACCGCAGATATTGCGTTTGGTACAGGAATATGGTCAAAGTGAAATGCGCAGGCCCGTAGAAATAGAATTCGCGGTAAAACTGAATCCGGATAAAAGTGGTACTTTCTATTTGTTACAAATACGCCCGATTGTAGATAGTAAAGAGATGTTGGATGAAGATTTAAGTCTGATTAAGGATGAAGCGACAATATTACGTTCCTCCAATTCGTTGGGACATGGCATTGTAACAGATGTGCAAGACATTGTCTATGTAAAAACTGATAATTATTCGGCTTCGAACAATCAAATGATTGCGTATGATATCGAAAAAATGAATCGGAAATTTCTGGATGAAGGTAAGAATTATGTTTTGATCGGTCCCGGCAGATGGGGAAGTAGCGATACTTGGTTAGGAATTCCGGTCAAATGGCCTCATATCTCTGCTGCTCGTGTTATTGTTGAAGCCGGATTGACAAATTATCGGGTTGACCCGAGTCAGGGAACACACTTCTTTCAGAATTTGACCTCATTCGGAGTCGGATATTTCACAATTAATGCATACAAGAATGAAGGTGTTTATGATCAAGAATACCTGAATTCTCTACCGGCAATAGAGGAGACTCAATACTTACGGCGCATTCATTTTGAAGAACCTTTGGTTATAAAAATGGATGGCAAACGCAATTTAGGAGTAGTTATGCGACCGGAAAACTAAAATTAAATAAAACAATATGCAATAGTTTGGCGTTTATATGGAAAACTATTAACTTTGCCAACGAATCGCTTTCGTGGTTGGAAGCGATTCTTCTTTTTGAATAATTATTTCTAACTTTTTAAACCAATTATGAATTTATACGTTCGTTTTTTCGACAAAGAAGCATTGGTGTCCGATGAAGCCGCTGTTATAGATTTTTTAGCAACAATTCCACAAATTAAGATGGGAAATGTCTGTGAGAGTAAGTTGCACAAATATTTAGAAGGCGATTCTATTTATCCTTTTAAAGGAAAAGTGGATGATCGAAATTATTATTTAGTGATTAAAACAGAGGAACCGACATTAGAGGCTTTTTTGGCCAAACAACAAACTGTCAATCAACATCCTTTAGGTACATTAAAGAAAAATCAAGGCGAAAATCCATTGCCGGCTCATCCGGAATCACGCGAAAGTCAATTGATGGCTGAACGCGAAGGTTGGTATGAAGCCGGATTGGTATTCAAACGTGCCATACCGGGAGATGAAACTCGTAAATTTCAGTATGTAGACACTCCGTTTCGTGTTCGTTTAAAGGCTCATAGTGGAATCGATTGTTATAATCGTATCGTCAATCATCTCAAAGCACGTCCGGAAGTTGATAGCCGCAGTCAATATCCTTCAATGAAAGGAAAGAATTTCAGTTTCCGCTTCTTGGATGAGTAAAAAAATACGTTCTGGAAAAAGGTAGGACGTTTGCTTATTGAATTTGTTGTGGGAAAAATAAAAGTCGTTTGATTGTTCTTTGACTATTCTATTTCTAAGGAATAAAGAGATTGGTGAAAATTTCAAAAAAGAACAGTCAGACCTCTTTTATAGTCGTTGTATATTTTCTACAAGCTCTTGAGATTGTGTAGTGGGAGTATGCCAAACATAAGTTTGCGAATTGATCTCTACGAAATGAGAATCTCCGGATTGTGTATTATCCTGCAATAAAGCGATAATTTCTGCCAATGTTTTATGTGAAGTGGTATAATCTAACAATTTTATAGGGGAGAGGATAAAACTTCCTCCCAGCCATTCTGTGGCGGGATATTCCATCCCGTCTAAAGGGATGCTTCGTTGGAATAAATGGGTTGTTGCATCTATTTCAACTAAACATGGCTGTCGACATTCGCTATTTTTTGCATACAGTCGATGGCTGGCATATCGCTTAATTCCCCCCATATTCTCTATTTAATTATAGTGTCTGTATCAATGGGTGATATAGAATCTTTTTTTGCACTTAGGTTAAGAGAATCTTTTCGGTGATAGCGCATAAGTGAAATCTCCGATATCAACAGGGGAGTATGGGATGGTTTGTTTAGCGAATCACATGTATGAACCGAATCTCGGTGATGGACATACAGAAAACCTATGATATCCTTTATTTGGTATGTGGAATCTGTGGTGATACTCAAAGAATGCTTTCCCGATTGGGTAAGTTCTTGCGAAAAACCTATTGTTGAGTCATTCTTGAATAACAAACTCATTCCCATCGTAGCATGATTTTGTAATTTGCCAATGGGAGAAAGGGTTAAGTTCCAAACGAAAGAGTCTCGAACATGGAAATTACTGTCGGAGGGTATTTGGAAAGTCAATTTGTTCGACCATTCGGTATCATCTAATCTATACAAACCATATTCTCTCCAGATATTAACTGTATCTCCGCCCGGTGTTACTTCATGTTCACGCTCATTGGGGTTGGTCAAAGCCGTCCAATGTGCTTTCTCTTTAGTTAAACGTTCATTCAGTCTGTCGTATATTTCATTCAGTTCTTTGGTGTTTCGCATATACCACACCAAAGAAGAGTCAAACTCTTCCTCCGTAACCCGATGCTTTCTGAAAATATATTCTTCATATAGTTTCCTTTTATATTTGTCGGTTGAAGAAAGTTCTGAGGAAAACGCTTGCATCAAATGATAATCATACAACAAATTTTCCATCTCTTCGGGTTGTATGACATCCGATGGAATATCAACGCTACAGGCACTCATCCAACATGCAATGCCGACCATGCACCACTTTCTTGCTTTTTGTTTGAAAGCCTGAATCCCCAGTTTTATATTTCTATATGAACGTATTCCCATAATTTGAGTGTGTATCATTCCGAAAGATTCTCTTCGGGAGTAGTATTCTGTTCTTGGGTGTCGGTTTGGGCAGGCGATGATTCGTGTTGGCTCAAATATTTACTATAAAAGAGTAGTAAAGTAATGATACCTACACTGATGGCAGCATCTGCAAAGTTAAAAATAGGACTGAAGAAGATAAAATGGTCTCCACCTACGAATGGCATCCAAGAGGGCCAATGGCTATCAATAATAGGGAAGTAGAACATGTCCACGACCTTACCATAGAACCAATCGGAATATCCTTCACCGATGGGAACCCAATGGGCAATTTCATGGAAAGTACTTTCGCTGAATAGAACGCCATAGAAAACACTGTCGATGATGTTGCCTAATGCACCGGCCAAAATGAGTGAAAGACAAACGATGTAGCCTGTTTTTACAATGCCCTGACGGATGACTTTACAAAGATACCAAATAATTGCTGCTACAGCTGCAATACGAAATGATGTCAGAAACAGTTTACTGAATATCTCCATTCCGAAAGCCATTCCGTTGTTTTCGGTAAAGTATATGTAAAACCAATCTGCGATGCGAAAACTTTCGCCCCGATACATGTGGGTTTTTATCCATATTTTAATGGCTTGATCTATCAACAGGATACTGCCGACTATCAAGCCACTCATTAATCCTCTCTTTTTCAAATCTTAATAATCAATTTTGCGACTCCTTTAATTCTTCTTCATTTGCTTGGCTTCGATGCTCAATGTTGCATGAGGAACAGCGCGCAAGCGTCCGGCCGGAATCAACTTTCCGGTTACACGGCAAACTCCGTAGGTTTTGTTTTCGATGCGAATAAGAGCAGCCCGCAGGTCATTGATAAACTTCAACTGGCGCTCAGCCAAGCGAGTTGTTTCTTCGCGAGTCATGTTGTTG
>JAFUNW010000140.1 GCA_017472905.1 Bacteroidaceae bacterium | reverse complement strand
GAACCGTTACAAGTTGAATACGGTTTCTTTGCCTCTTTCCCGGCCGGAATCCAACATGGATTGAATGTTTTGAAAGGATATGTCAGCGACATGAAATATGTTTTCACCAAAGAGGGAGCCTCCAGTCTGGGAGGATTCGGAACGATTGCCAGCATCTTCCCGGCTACTTGGGATTGGCTACGTTTCTGGGAGATGACGGCATTCCTCTCCATCATTTTGGCATTCATGAACATCCTGCCGATTCCGGCGTTGGATGGAGGTCACGTACTCTTCCTGCTGTATGAAGTGATTACCCGCCGCAAGCCGAGCGACAAGTTTATGGAGCGTGCACAAATGGCCGGAATGTTCATTCTGTTTGCTCTATTGATATGGGCAAACTTCAATGATGTGCTACGATTTTTATAACCTCTCCATTAAATACTAAAGAAAGGAGTGCCCATTTGCTTGAGCACTCCTTTCTTTATTCTATTTTTTCTTATTATTTATCTGGACGGCATTCTTAAATATTTCTTCGTTGATGTCTTCCGGATTGTATTTTCCTTCTAACAAAACCGTAATGGCTACTTGATCTTTGACAAATACCGTTATTAAGATTTCCCTGACTTTCTTCCGCTTTGATAATGTACGAATATTCACATCTGCTTTCTTATGTTTCACCGAAACCTGCGTTTCATATTTCTCCGGCAGTGCGTTCATCTGTTCCATGAACGGCTGTATGGCTTCCGACTTACTTTTCAATATTAAGATTTCAAGAGTCTTTGTCTTATCCAGGATTTTCGATATAAATGCCTCCGCAGTCTCATCCATATCCTTTGCCTGTTCTGCTTTTTCCACAATCTCTTTAATCCTTTTCTTCGGAATCTTCTGATAGACCTCAGCTTGGTCGACATACTGTCCGATTACGTTTGATACATCTTGTGCCATAGACACGACAGCCCACAGCAGCAAAGAACAAATACATACTAGTTTCTTCATTTCATTCGATAGTTTTATGGTTTTTATAAACGAATACTTTCTCTTTTCACTATTTAAAAGACGAAAGAGTCGCTCTTGTGTTACAACATTCCCCTCCTTTTTTCCACAATACAAAAGAAAGTAAAGGCCGCAAGTCAACCTTTACTTTCTTAAATCACAATGATGAACTCATATAAACTATCCGCAACGCGAAGCACCGCAGTGTTTGCAAATCAAGCAGCCTTCTTGATAAACCAACGTTTCATGTCCGCAATTCGGGCATATCTGTCCTTTGGCTTCTGTACCGTCTTGGATATATTTCTTCAACGCACGTTCCACACCGTTCTTCCACGTGTTGATGTGTTCACTATCCAGTTGCAAAGAACCTACCAGCTTGATAACCTGTTCGATAGGCATACGATAGCGAAGCACTCCGGAAATCAGTTTGGCATAGTTCCAATACTCCTTATTAAACTTCTCGGAGAGTCCTTCTACGGTCGTTTTGTAGCCCCGCTTATTCTCGAACTGAAAGTCATAGCGTTTGTTTCCATTCTCATCGGTCGTTTTGATAATGCGTCCGCGTGTCACCGATTTAGGCAAAGAGATACCTTCATCGTCATCCTGCAAACCGGTAAATATCTCATAGGGATAACCATCCAACAAACCTACAAAAGCGACCCATTTCTCCTTATTGTTCTGGAAACGTACTACGTCACACTCCAATACCGGCGGACGCACTTCGGTTACCGTAGGAGGTTTGCAAGGCAAGACTTCGGTCTTCTTATCGTTCTTGGTAGAGAGCAACACTCCGGAACGAGAGCCGTCCCGATAAACCGTACAACCTTTGCAACCGCTGCGCCAGGCTTCTACGTAAAGCCGGCCTACCAACTCTTCGTCCACATCACCGGGCAGATTGATTGTCACACTGATGGAGTGGTCCACCCATTTCTGGATAGCTCCCTGCATCTGCACTTTCATCATCCAGTCCACATCGTTGGACGTTGCTTTGTTATAAGGTGAAGAAGCCACCAACTCATCGATCTCTTCCTGCGTATAGCGCTTTTCGGTGTCATAACCGTTTACGCGCATCCACTCAAGGAACTTGTGATGATAAACAATATACTCTTCGAACGAATCGCCGGTCTCGTCTGTGAAATCGACATGCACTTCGGGGTCGTTCGGGTTTACCTTGCGGCGGCGTTTGTATACAGGCATGAAAACAGGTTCGATTCCCGAAGTCGTTTGTGTCATCAGGCTGGTTGTTCCGGTCGGTGCAATGGTCAAGCAGGCAATGTTGCGGCGTCCATACTGTTTCATCTCCTCATACAACTGCGGGTCAGCCTCTTTCAAACGATTGACAAAAGGATTGTTTTGTTCGCGAGTCCAATCGTAAATGGTAAATGCTCCACGTTCCTTAGCCATATTCACAGAAGAGCGATAAGCCTCCAAAGCAATGGTCTTATGCACCAACACAGAGAAATCTGTAGCCTCTTGCGTTCCGTAACGAAGCCCCATAGCAGCAATCATGTCTCCCTCGGCCGTAATACCGACACCTGTACGGCGTCCCTGACCACTCTTTTCATAGATTTTCTTCCACAAATGCAATTCCGAGCTTTTCACTTCGTTGCTTTCCGGGTCCGACTCAATCTTTTCAATGATTCGTTCTATCTTTTCCAGCTCCAAATCAATGATGTCGTCCATGATACGTTGTGCCAAGGCCACATGTTTTTTAAAGAGGTCGAAGTCGAAATAAGCCTCTTTGGTAAAGGGATTCACCACATACGAGTAGAGGTTGATGGCCAGCAAACGGCAAGAATCATACGGACACAAGGGTATCTCACCACACGGGTTCGTACTCACGGTTCGATAGCCCAAATCGGCATAACAGTCAGGCACAGACTCCCGAATAATGGTATCCCAGAAGAGAACACCCGGCTCGGCCGACTTCCAGGCATTGTGCACAATCTTTTGCCACAAGGCTGCGGCATCAATCTCTTTGGAAACCGTTGGATTTGCCGAATCTATCGGATATTGTTGGGTATAGGGAGTGCGATTCACGGCTGCCTGCATAAAGGCATCGTCCAACTTAACGGACACATTGGCTCCCGTAACCTTTCCCTCTGTCATCTTGGCATCGATAAACGCTTCAGAATCGGGATGTTTGATGGAGACACTCAACATCAAAGCACCTCTTCGACCGTCTTGTGCCACTTCGCGAGTAGAATTGGAGTAACGCTCCATAAACGGAACCAATCCGGTCGATGTCAAAGCCGAGTTCTTCACAGGAGAGCCCTTGGGACGAATATGAGACAAGTCGTGTCCCACACCGCCACGCCGCTTCATCAACTGCACTTGCTCTTCGTCTACACGGATAATGGCGCCATACGAATCGGCATTACCGGCCATACCTATTACAAAGCAGTTCGATAAGGAAGCTATCTGAAAATCATTTCCAATTCCGGTCATCGGACTTCCTTGAGGAACAATATACTTGAAATGATCCATCAAGTCAAACAACTCTTGCGCACTCAACGGATTGGCATACCGAGCTTCGATACGCGCCACTTCGTTGGCTATGCGCCAATGCATGTCTTCCGGAGACTTCTCATAAATCTTACCGAAAGAATCTTTAACGGCATACTTGTTTACCCACACACGGGCCGCAAGTTCATCCCCTTTGAAGTATTTGAGAGATGCTTCAAACGCTTCGTCATACGTGAATACTTTCTTTTCCACTTTACCTGTTTTCTTGTTTTTAGATTACTTATTGAATAATTGGGTGTAGAAGTTCATTATTCAATCAGCCATAAGAGTTAATAAATCGTTTGCAAAGCTACAGTACTTTTTCAAGTTTACCAAATTTTCAAGGAAGAAGTTTTCAACAATTACGCAAGTTTTCCAAAACAAAAACTTAAACCATTCATTTTCAACATAATAAAAATTTCCCCAAAGGCAAAAGTTATCCAAAACAGAAAAGCAAAAGAATTTTTCGTCTTCTTTTTCAACAATCAGCAAAGGATAAAGCAATGAAAAGATGCACGTTTTGTTCATTCCGATGCTTGTCATTCTGAGCGGAGTTTACGGAGTCGAAGAATCTTAAAAGAAAAACTTACCTTCCAAAAAGATGCTTCGACTTCGCTCAGCATGACAAGGAGAGTATGCAAAAGAAAAGAAAGAGAAGAAAAGGAACGAAAAAAGCCGGACTATTGGCCTTTTTCTCCCTAAGAGCGAAGCGATATCTCCATTTATCTCCCTTTAACTCCTTCAAAAGAGAAATTTCGGCTTTGCTCGGCATGACAAAAAGAGTGCCGGTCGCTCTCGAAAATCTGCTGCCTTGCTCAGCAAAATCTGTTGGGCAGCGGAGACATTTTTGCTGCCCAGCAAAACAAAATCTGCTGCACGGCGGACGAGACTCCGCTGGGCAGCAGATTTTTAAGAGCGGCCGGAGGCCTTTTATTCGAAAGAATCACTCCCCGATGGTCAGTACTTCACCGGGTTGTGTAGCGCAATCATACAAATAAACTTCGCGCAAATCCACTCCCCTCAACGGGGCCTTTTCGCTAATCATCGGGCGAGCTATCTGTTGCGGTTTGAACAATGGATTTTCGTTTTCGCTCTCCCCTTTCACCTCCTTGAACGAATCGTGGTTCAACGGAGAGTAGGAACGTAAGCGAAGGTTTCCGCCAAGGGTGGAACGGATGACCGCTTTCACGAGCTTGCCCTCTTTCCAGGCAAGTTCTTCAATCACAAAACCGCCTCGCGCGCGCAAACCTTTTATATTACCCTCTTTCCATTCACTCGGTAGAGCGGGCAGCAAATGTACGGCGCCATCGTGACTTTGCAGAAGCATTTCCGCTATTCCGGCCGTACAACCGAAGTTTCCATCAATCTGGAAAGGCGGGTGAGCATCGAACAAGTTGGGATAAGTTCCTCCCCCTTGTCCTTTCTGAATCTCCGGACTGACGTAGTTCAGCTGGTTCTTTATCAATTTGTACGCATGGTCGCCATCCAACATACGCGCCCAGAAGCATACTTTCCAACCCATAGACCAACCGGTAGAGGGGTCACCACGCTGAAGCAGGGTGTTGCGTGCGGCCTCGAACAAGACCGGAGAGCGATAGGGAGAAATCTGATAGCCCGGATAGAGTCCCCACAAATGCGAGATGTGGCGATGGTGGTCCTGCGGATGGTCCCAATCTTCGAACCACTCCTGCAACTGTCCGTACTGTCCGACCTGCATCGGCGGCAGGCGTTTACAAAGACTCTTCAGGGTGTCGGCAAAGAGAGGCTCCTCATTCAATATCTCCGAAGCCTCCACCGTATTGGTGAAGAGGTCGAATACCAATTGGTTGTCCATCGTGATGCCGGCAAAAAGGTTGCTTTTCTTCTTTATCCAACGCGGAGAGTTTTCCGGAGAGTTCGAAGGAGTGACTACCATGTAGCCGGTATTGGGGTCTTCCACCAGAAAATCCACAAAGAACTCGGAAGCACTCTTCAGAATGGGGAAAACCTCTTTCAAATAGGCTTTGTCGCCCGAATAGAGGTAGCGATCCCACAGGTGCTGACACAGCCAGGCATTGGCCGTAGGCCAAATACCGCAGTAGGCACGGTCTACCGCTCCCGTCATACGCCAAAGGTCGGTATTGTGGTGCAACACCCAACCTCTGCAAGCATACATTTCGCGAGCGGCCTCCCGGCCGTTTTCGCTCAGTTCCTTCACCATCTTCAAGAACGGCTCGTGAAGCTCCGCCAGGTTGGTCACCTCTGCCGGCCAATAGTTCATTTCGGCATTGATGTTGGTCGTATAGTTACATCCCCAGGCCGGATTGATGAAGCGGTTCCACTTTCCTTGCAGATTGGCCGGCTGACATCCGGGTTGCGAAGAGGAAATCAACAAATAGCGTCCGAACTGGAAATAGAGCGCCACCAAATGGGGGTCGAAGGCCTGAGAAGACTCCTTGATGCGCACGTCCATCGGCTTGTTTGCCTGCGAAGTCCATCCCAAATCCAGCTTCACCCGATTGAATTGCTCTTGGTAAGCGGCTATGTGAGCGGCTTTAGCCTTTTGATAGTTCTTCGAAGCATTCTTCAGATAGTTCTTGTTGCGTTCATGCGGGTCGGCCGAAATATCCTTGTAGTTCACAAAGTTGGTTGCCATAGAGATGTAGAGCGTCATCTCGGTCGCTCCCGACACTTGCAACAGGGTATCGCCCGTTACGACCTTACCCCCCTTGTTCTTCACCAACAGGTCGGCACAATAATGCACCTTGCCCGGGAAAAAGTCCGTTCCGCTCGTCAATCCCTCCAGGCGCAATTGCTTGGCTCCGGTTACGGAAGTTTTCGGCTCCGGCATGGGAGTGGTGAAAAACAAATCGCAATCAATGGCTTTGGGCTTGGAACTGCGCACATTGACTACAATCAGTTGGTCGGTAAAAGAGGCAAAAGTCTCTTGGACAAACTCTACGCCGTCAACCGTATAGCGAGTGGTCGACACGGCCCGGTCGATATCCAAATCGCGGTAATAGTCGGTGTATTCTTTGTGACCGTCAAAACGAAGGTTCAAGCTTCCAACAGTTTGATAGGGCATCTCATTTCCTACCTGCGAAAGCAGTTTCTCTCCCCCCATCGCTTGGGCTTCAGCATATTTGCCTTCAAAAATCAATCTTCGGATTTCGCCCAAGGCTGCTCGTCCTTCCTTGTTATAATTCTGGTAAGGAGAACCGGCCGACACCGTCTCTTCATTCAACTGAATACGCTCCATTTCCGGATTACCAAACACCATTGCGGCAATTCGTCCATTGCCGACCGGCAAAGCCTCTTCCCAATAACGAGCCGGAGAGTCGTACCAAATCTTATAGGCCGCATTCTGGGCGGAAAGAGTTCCCCCGCACAACGACAGCAGCAGCCAAACCATCATTCGTTTACATGCTTTCATACGTGTATCTGTTTAATTCTGTTTTATTGATTCGCAACAATTTCCTTGACGGCCTCCTTGTCATGCCGTCTCTGTCCTAAGCTTGTCGAAGGAGATCAGAGTCATGCTGACGGTCTCTTTTCATCCTGAGCGAAGTCGAAGGATCTTTGTAGTTTACTGACGGTCTCAGAGGGGGATTGAAAAAAAATCACTTCACCACCTCGATCAATCCCTTCTCCGTAAAACGGACCTTTACGATGGCCGGCATTTCCCGGAAGGGGGCTTGATTATCGTTACCAAAGAAGCAACACCACCATTGTCCGGAGTGATCCCGGAAATAGTTGGTTCCTCCACCACAAGGAACAGCCTCGTGCCTCCAACGATACGGTCCGTAGACCGACTCGGAGACAGCAACCATGCTACTGTAACGCCCTTCGTAAGTATCGGCAGCCGTCAGGTAATAGAGTCCGTTCCGTTTAAAAAGAAAAGCTCCTTCGTGACCGATGTCTTTACAGGCCCGGCGTGACAAACAGGTACGTGCATGGTGCGAGGGAACCGTATCCGGGTCAAGCAACACCGGAGCGACAGGTGCTTCGGCCAGTCCGCTCATGTCTTCTTTCATGCGGGCAATGTATCCTTTCCCATAAACCAAATAGACCGTCCCGTCTTCGTCCTCGAAGAGCGAAGCATCGATGTCTCCGTCCCAATACCCATCGTTGGCCAAAGCGTTGACATAAGGTCCTTCCGGTTTCCCCGTCGAACTTTTCAGCAGCCCGCGTACACCGGGAGGCATGCTCAACGTGATGTAATAGTTTCCTTTGATATAATGCAACTCAGGCGCCCACAAAGCCCGAGTTGGTTTTTTGTGCATGCGCCACTCTTTCTGCCAGGTTCCGTCCGTATCGAAACTCCATACGAGTCCCATATAATCCCATTTCTTCAGGTCTTCGGAAACCCAAAGCTCCACGCCATCGTTGAAGTGCCAAATGTCATTTCCCGTAGAACCGGTCAGATAATAGCGTCCATCGTGTCCGACACAAATGACGGCATCGCGGACTTGCGCATCAAACAGCGGTTTTATCTCCGGTATCAATCCATTTTCAACCGCACTTCCGCTCAACTTCGTATTCAACGTGTTGTATTTCATCCACAAAGGACCGGGACCGCCCAACGCCGTTTGATTGGGACCGCTTATGCCCAAGTGGGTAGTACGTGCATGGGGAGTCTGTGCTTCCGCAACCATAGAAAAGAGAAGCAAACCGATAATAAAGATTATTTTCATATCATAACAACTAAAGTTTGCGGCAAAAATAGTGAAAATTCAAGTTTCTAAAGCCTAAATTCTCTTGAAAAATACTCCGGTTCTACGACTTTGGCAATCTCTTTACTCCAATGAAAAACAAATTCTTTCTCTTCACCGGCTTATAATCGAAAGG
>JAFUNW010000139.1 GCA_017472905.1 Bacteroidaceae bacterium | reverse complement strand
GCTTCTTCTGCTTGCTTACCTTCGTCAATTTTGGGTAACTTCAATGCCACGAGGATCGCACCTATAATGAGCGTAAAGACTCCTAATCCTAGGAAAGGAGCAGTAACATATTCGGGGGCAGGAGTTTTACCGGCAATGATAACTGAAGTGATAAACATCGGAGCAACAGTTGTTGCTACAGAGTTCAAAGCTTGTGACAGTGTCATACGGAAGGCTCCTTTCTCGGGTGAACCAAGCACCATTACGTAAGGATTAGCTACATTTTGAAGCATTACAACACCCATAGCAACCAAACACATGGAAGCTAAGAATATGGTGTATACGTTATTGGCTCCTGATGCGATGGCAGAATCAATACCTAATGAGTTGACAATAAATCCGATACCTACAACCGTAAGTCCGAGAATCATGGTTCCCTTATAGCCAATTTTACTCATCAGCAGAGAGAAAGGGATTGCAAAAAGGTAGGCGCCATAAAAAGCGGTGTTAACCAACTGACCTTGTTGTGCGTTCAAATTGAATGCTTTTGAACAAAAGTCAATCATGGAGTTGTTCATGGTAGTTACGAATCCGATGAGGAAGCAGACAATGAACACGACGATAAGTGCGAACGTATAGTTCGGTGTTTGTTTTTGACTCATTTTGTTTATTATTTTTAAAGATTATTGATTGGTTCTTATTTTTCCACACCGAACTTATAAACAGTACGTTGGGTATAAGTTTCTCCCGGATTCAGGACTACGCTGGGAAAATGTCCTTTGTTAGGACTGTCAGGGAAGTGTTGTGCTTCAAAACAGATGGCGCTACGTGCCGGGAATGTAGCTCCTTTTGCGCCTTCAAATCCGTTGTGCCAATTGGCAGTATATACTTGTACGCCAGGTTCAGTGGTGTAAACTTCCATAACACGGCCACTATTGGGTTCTACACATTTAGCTGCAAATGTGAGTTCTCCCGGTTCTTTTTTATTCAGAACATAGCAATGGTCGTAACCGGCACCGTAAATTAATTGCTGGAATTGGTCATTGATACGGCTTCCAACCGTTTGTGGTGTACGAAAATCCATCGGAGTACCTGCTACCGGAGCAATTTCTCCTGTAGGAATGGATACTTCATCCATAGGTGTATAATGATCTGCGTTGATTGTTACGATGTTGTTGTCTACGGTGGCTGTTGGGTTGGCTAATCCCGAAAGACTGAAAAAGCCGTGATGTGTCATGTTGACAATTGTTTTTTTGTCGGTGGTTCCTTTGTAATCGATAATCAATTCGTTGTCATCGGTAAAAGAGAATGTTACTTCCATGTTTAAATTTCCCGGAAATCCTTCTTCACCATCGACTGAAAGATAGTTCATTACAACGGTTTGTTGGTCGGTTTGTTTTGCATCCCAAACGCGTGCATGATAACCGGTTGGACCTCCGTGCAGATGGTTGGGACCGTTGTTTACAGCCAATTGATATTCTTTTCCATCGAGGTTGAATTTTCCTTTAGCTATACGGTTCCCGTATCGTCCGATAAGTGTGCTGAGGAATGGTTCATGGCTGTTTATTACTTTGTCGATTGTGTCGTGTCCTTGCACAACGTTGGCGTGTTTCCCATTCTTATCCGGAACCATGATGGTTAGAAGTGCTCCACCATAGTTTGTAAGTGCAACTTCGTTACCGCAATTGTTTTTTAGAATGAATAAATGGGTCTTTTTCCCGTTTATTTCCTTTTGGAAATCTTTCCGCGTTAAGCCCGAAAGATTGTTCTCTACAGTGTAGTCCATGATAATTCTATAATTTTAGTTGTTAAATTCACATGCAAATAAAGCCAAAATAGTTCGTATAAACAAACCTTTTTTCGGAAAAATGTTTGTTGAGCCTGTAAATTTTGTGATTTGTAACTTTTTGTAGCGGTTTTCTCATAACCTATCTAGGTTGTTGAGTAAATCGGCTACGATAAAGCAACTTCCTCCTACGAAAATAAAGTCGTTGGAAGAGGCTACAGTTAAAGCTGCTTTCGTTGCAGAAAGAACATTGGGATATGTATTTCCTCTTAATCCTTTTTGCTCCGCTTTTTTTTGTAGTGAATATTCGTCCATTGCTCGTTTGACAGTCGCCTTTGTGAAATAGTAGATTGCGTTTTTAGGTAAGAGTTTTAATACACTGTCTATGTCTTTGTCACTTACCATTCCGAGAACAATGTGTAATTGGTCGCATGTCTGTAAATTTAATTGTTCGGTTATGTATTTTATTCCACCAACGTTGTGCCCGGCATCGCATACAAGTGTTGGATTGGTACGGAGTAGTTGCCACCGGCCCATGAAATTGGTTATTTTGCAGACTTCAGAAAATCCCTTGCGGATGTCTTCTTCTGTGATATGGAATCCTAATTTTTTTAATTCCTCAGTAGCGGTCAATATGGTATTGGTATTCGGAATTTGGTATGTGCCACCTAATTCTCCGAACAGATGTGTGTACAGTTTGGTTTCATACAAGCGTCCTCCTTTCGGCGAGGGAGATGAAGAAAGAACATGTTGTTCTGTTTCTGCCCAGATGATGGGAGCGTTTTCCTTTTTGGCTTTGTCGGAGAATACGGGTGCAGTTTCATCGTTGCTTTCTCCAATGATAACAGGTCTGTTGGTTTTGATGATGCCGGCTTTTTCGGCAGCAATTTCAGCTAAAGAGTTTCCTAAAAACTGAGTATGGTCTAGACTGATGTTTGTGATAATGCTGAGATCGGGATGGATAATGTTCGTACAGTCTAACCGTCCGCCTAATCCGACTTCGATAACGGCCACTTCTACTTTCTGTTCTGCAAAATATTGAAAGGCTAATGCCGTAGTCAGTTCGAAAAAAGAGGGGTGTAACGGCTCGAAAAAATCTTTTTCGTTTTTGACGAAGTCGATTACATATTGTTCCGGAATAGGTTCTCCATTGACGCGGATGCGTTCTCTGAAATCAATGAGGTGAGGAGAGGTGTAAAGTCCGGTTTTGTATCCGGCAGACTGTAATATGGCAGCCAAAGTATGTGAACAGGAGCCTTTGCCGTTGGTTCCGGCAATATGTATGCTGCGAAAGTGCTTATGTGGGTGATTGAAATGGTGGTCTAATATCAAAGTGTTGGTTAGTCCTTCTTTGTATGCCTCTTTGCCTACTTGTTGGAATAGGGGAGCGCTATTAAAAAGGTATTCTACAGTTTCTAAGTAGTTCATCTCTTTATTATATAATAAGGTGTATAATGGAGAACAGCCTTTTGTATCGTTGATGTTTGAAACGTTTTGGAGGATTGTTTGAGTCTCGAATGTTTCAGGGTGATACAAAAGGCTGTTCTTTATTCTTTGTGACAGGCTTTTTGGATGGCAATGCTACGGATTAGTCAAAGAAACTCTTGAATTTTCGGAAGATTTTCTCTTTGATGCTGAGGTTCGGAGTAAAATTGTCCGAATGTTGCATCTTCTCTATAGCCTGTTTTTCATCTTTTGATAATGTTTCGGGAATGTAAATGCTGATGTTTACGAGTAAATCGCCCATGCCATATCCGTTTACGTTGGGTAGACCTTTGTCTCTTAGGCGAAGAACTTTTCCCGGTTGTGTTCCCGGATCTATTTTGACTTTTACTTTTCCATCGATTGTGGGGATTTCCACTGTTCCGCCCAATGCGGCAGTAGGAAAGCTAAGTAAAAGATTGTATATCAAGTCGTCTTCTTGTCGAATCAGTTCGCTGTTAGGTTCTTCCTCTATTTGGATAAGTAAATCTCCGGCTATACCGTTGTGTTTGCCTGCATTACCTTTGCCACTCATGGACAATTGCATGCCTTCAGCTACTCCTTTGGGTATTTTTACTTCGACAACTTCTTCGCCGTATACGACTCCTTCTCCGTTGCACTCTTTGCATTTGTTCTTGATGATTTTACCTTCTCCGTTGCATTGTGGACAGACGGTTTGAGTTTGCATCATTCCAAAAATGCTTTGTTGGGTGCGAGTAACGCTTCCGCTTCCGTGACATGTGGGGCAGGTTTCGGTAGCTCCATTTCCTTCCGCTCCGCTTCCATGACAATGGCTACAGGTCACATACTTTTTCAGCTTGAACTTCTTTTCTGTCCCGTTGAGAATTTCTTTGAGTCCGAGACGTACTTTAACGCGAAGGTCAGAGCCTCTGTAACGGCGTTGACGTTGTTGTCTGCCACCACCGCCAAATCCTCCGAAACCGCCTCGACCGCCGAATACATCTCCAAACATAGAGAAGATGTCGTCCATAGACATGCCTTGACCGAATCCGCCTCCGAAACCTCCGGCACCGCCTACGCCTTCATGTCCGAATTGGTCGTAACGTGCTCGTTTCTGTGGATCGTGCAATACGTCATAAGCTTCGGCTGCTTCTTTGAATTTTTCTTCAGCCTCTTTGTCGTCCGGGTTACGGTCGGGGTGATATTTGATAGCTAATTTCTTATACGCTTTCTTGATTTCCTCTTCACTGGCTGTTTTGCTGACACCCAGCACTTCATAATAGTCTCTCTTTGCCATAACTTTTGTATGTGTGTCGAATGAATCAGTTTACTTGTTTATTGTCCGACAACTACTTTGGCGTGTCGTATTACTTTGTCGTTCAGTGTGTATCCGTTTTGAACGCAGTCTAAGATTTTTCCTTTCAGCTCATCAGTTGGTGCGGGAACCAATGCAATGGCTTCGTGAAAGTCGGTGTTGAAGTCTTGTTCTTGAGTGTTGATTTTCTCTAATCCCTCTTGTTGTAGAAGCTTCAACAATTTGTTGTATATTAGTTCCACTCCATCGAAGAGAGCTTTGACCTCTTCGTTGTCGCTTTTCATGTTTTGCAAAGCACGCTCTAAGTCATCGATGACTGGCAGAATGGTGCTGATGGTTTTTTCTCCACCATTTTTGATTAACTCGGCTTTCTCTTTGAGTGTACGTTTGCGATAGTTGTCAAACTCAGCCATTTGTCTCAACAATTTGTCTTGCTGGTTAGCCAATTTCTCTTCCGCTTCGGCCAGTTGTAGTTGCAATTTCTCTTCTGCAGAAAGTTCTTTTTCCGCTTCGGGTTGTAGTTGTTCTTCAGCTACATTTTTTTCTTCTTGTTGTTCATTTTGCAACTCTTCTTGTTGTTTCTTTTCTTCTGTTTGGCTCATATCGTTATTATTTTCTGTTTTCTTGTTTTTCTTCTTTGTTCTCATTGTTTTAGCGTTTAAGTGATTTGTTATTGAATCAACAAAATATTTGCCACTTTGTTTGCTTTCGCAAAAACGAATGCAAAGATAGCTATTTCCCGTCATTGTGACAACTTGTCTGCCAATTTTTCACTGAAACAGTGTCGGTTCAGACTTTTTGTCGCTTGAGCTTTTCTGTCTGTTTTTTGGGTTGTTGTGTTCTTGTAAAGGTAGAGTATGGCTTGTCGGTCGGTTGTTTATGAAAGGTAGGGGATGAAGGCTGAAATGAGCCGCTAAAAAAATCTTTATGAAGAGAGACTTTTTTGGTGAAATATAAGAAGTGTTACTTAACGTCTTGTTTGTTAGTTAGATACTATGAAATAGAAAGTTACGACTTACATTCCTTTTATTTGTGTATAGCAGAGGAAAATCTGCCGTACTGCGGAGAAAAATCTGCTGCACTGCGGAGGAATTTTTGCCGTGCAGCAGACGAACTTTTGCTGCACGGCGGACGGAACTCTGCTGCACGGCGGATTTTTTTGTGCGCCTTGGGCTTTTGTGGATGCTTTGTCGGGAAATGCTTTCAGAGGGATGATTCCAATAGGAATGTTGCTTCCTTTATTGTGTTGTAGTTTCATCCTATTCGCTTGATACGCTGTTGGTTATGATGCTTGTTTAATGAAAGAATTTTTCTCCTGTTTTTATATGTGAGCGATAATTTGTATCTTTGCAGCGTTTTACGTTTGGATGAAATCGTCCTTAAGAATGTAAAGGGCGTTTCTTATATATATAATAAGGTATAAAGAATAAGAAGAATATGATTACAGTTTCGGATCTTGCGATTCAGTTTGGAAAGAGAGTGTTGTATAAAGATGTAAACTTGAAGTTTACCAATGGAAATATTTACGGTGTAATCGGAGCCAATGGTGCAGGAAAATCTACTTTTTTGCGTGCTATCAGTGGTGAATTGGAGCCAACAAAAGGAAGTGTCACTTTAGGACCGGGAGAACGCTTGTCTGTTTTGAGTCAAGATCACTTTAAATGGGATCAATATACCGTACTGAATACCGTATTGATGGGACATACGGTACTTTGGGATATTATGAATCAGCGTGATGCGCTTTATGCCAAAGCAGATTTCAGTGACGAAGATGGATTGAAAGTTGCTGAATTGGAAGAGAAATTTGCTGAGCTTGATGGTTGGAATGCAGAGAGTGATGCCGCAGCTTTGTTGAGTGGATTAGGTATAAAAGAAGATAAGCACTATCTTTTAATGAGTGAATTGAGCGGTAAAGAGAAAGTGCGTGTCATGTTGGCGCAAGCTCTTTATGGTAATCCTGATAACTTATTGCTGGACGAGCCGACCAATGACCTGGATATGGAGACGGTTACTTGGCTGGAAGAATATCTGAGCAATTTCGAACATACCGTTTTGGTGGTTAGTCACGACCGGCACTTCTTGGACTCAGTATGTACCCATACGGTAGATATTGATTTTGGTAAAGTGAACTTGTTTGCCGGAAATTATAGTTTCTGGTATGAGAGTTCACAATTGGCATTGCGACAAGCTCAAAATCAGAAAGCCAAAGCTGAGGAAAAACGTAAAGAATTGGAAGAATTTATTCGCCGCTTTAGTGCGAATGTGGCCAAGAGTAAGCAAACGACCAGTCGTAAGAAGATGTTGGAAAAACTGAATGTGGAAGACATTCAACCCTCTTCGCGTAAATATCCCGGCATTATATTTACTCCTGAGCGTGAACCTGGTAATCAGATTTTGGAAGTTTCGGGCTTGTGTGCAAAAACGGAAGATGGAACAGTGCTATTCGAAGACGTAAACTTCAATGTAGAAAAAGGTGATAAAATTGTATTTTTGAGTCGCGATCCTCGCGCGATGACAGCTCTTTTT
>JAFUNW010000138.1 GCA_017472905.1 Bacteroidaceae bacterium | reverse complement strand
TGTGTTCTATAAAAAAGTCAATTATGATATACCCTCCTGTTTGGGGGCTTTGTTTTTCGGCCGATGATTTCTTTTTTTCTTGTTTGCCGATGATTTTTTTGGAGCGGATGCCGTTTGTTCGGTCGGTGCAGCCTGTTGTTTTTTCTCGACACTCGGTTTTTTTCTGTTCGGTGCGGAAGAGGACGAGCGATTGTCCTTTTTCCCTTGTGCAGACCGTTGTCTTTTTTTCTTTGAAAATGTTTGTTTGCCTTTTCTGTATTTGCCTTTTCTTTCTTTCAAGGTAGGTTTGTATTCCGGCGCTTCGCCCAAGGCTTCGGGGAGGGGCAACTTTTCAACTTCTCTTTCGATGAATTTTTCGATGGCGGCAAATCTGTTTTGGTCAGCCATGCTGACGAATGTGATGGCTCGTCCATCGTTGTTGGCGCGGGCTGTTCGTCCGATGCGGTGTATGTAGTCTTCGCTGTCGTGAGGCACATCGTAGTTGATGACGAGGCTGATGTCGTCAATGTCAATTCCTCGGGCTACGATGTCGGTGGCAACGAGCATGTCAATCCGGCCGCTTTTGAATTGGTACATGATTTCATCGCGTTGTGCTTGCTCCAGGTCGGAATGCATCTCTCCGACATTGAGTTTTTGCCGCATGAGTGCTTTGGCAACCTCCTTCACTTTGATTTTTGAAGAGGCGAAAACAATGACTCGTTCCGGCTTTTGTTCGGTGAAAAGACTTTGTATGATGCCCAACTTTTGCGCTTCGTGACAGACGTATGCCTGTTGCAGGATTTTCTCTGCGGGTTTGGATACAGCCAACTTCACTTCTACGGGATTGCGCAGGATGGTTCGTGCCAACTGCTGTATTTTTTCGGGCATGGTGGCCGAAAACATGATGGTCTGTCGGTTTTCCGGCAAGAGCTTGACTATCTGCATGATGTCATCGGAGAATCCCATGTCGAGCATGCGGTCGGCTTCGTCCAGGATAAAGAACGAGAGTCGCGACAGGTCGACATATCCCATGTTGATGTGTGCCAAAAGTCGTCCGGGGGTAGCGATGACAACGTCTGCTCCGAGTGTAAGACCTTTTTTCTCTTGCTCGAAGCGTATTCCATCGTTTCCTCCATATACGGCAACGCTGGAGGCCGACATGAAGTATCCGAATCCCTGCATCTGTTGGTCGATTTGTTGTGCCAGCTCCCGGGTCGGCGCCATGACGATGCAGTTGATGGCATCATCGGGGTATCCTCCTTTTGAGAGTTGGTTGAGTACGGGCAAAAGGTAGGCTGCTGTTTTTCCCGTTCCGGTCTGTGCCACTCCGATGAGGTCGTGACCTTCGAGTATGACGGGTATGGTATGTTCTTGTACGGGCGTACATTCGATGAAGTTCATTGAATCGAGTGCATCGAGCACTTCGTCTTCCAGATTGAGTTCGTAGAAATCCATGTGTTGTCTTGTTCAGATAATGAATCTCCGGTTTGTCCGGCTTTTCAGTTTGTCGTTTATTGTTGTTAGCGTTAGAATTTTCCCTGTTCATCGAGGTAGGAATCCTTGAATCCGAGGAAGTATAAGACTCCGTCCAGTCCGATGGTGTTGATTGATTGTTTGGCATTGGCGGCCACCTTGGGTTTGGCGTGAAATGCGATACCCAGTCCGGCGAGTGAAAGCATGGGTAGGTCGTTTGCCCCGTCACCGACAGCGATGGTCTGTTCGATGTCCACCTTTTCCACTTGTGCGATGAGTCGCAGCAACTCCGCTTTTCGCTTTCCGTCTACGATGTCGCCTACGTATCGTCCTGTCAGTTTTCCGTTTTCCACCTCCAATTCGTTGGCGTAGACGTAGTCGATGCCATATTTCTCTTTCAGATAGTTTCCGAAGTAGGTGAATCCTCCCGAAAGGATGGCGATTTTGTATCCGTATCGCTTGAGTACATACATCAGTCGGTCTACTCCTTCGGTGATGGGCAGGCTTTCGGCAATTTCGCGCATGACGCTTACGTCCAGCCCCTTGAGCAGAGCTACTCGGCGCGTGAAGCTTTCGTTGAAGTCAATCTCTCCGCGCATGGCGCTCTCGGTGATGGCTCTGACTTGCGGACCTACTCCGGCTCGGTCGGCCAATTCATCGATTACTTCCGTTTCGATAAGTGTGGAGTCCATGTCGAAACAGATGAGTCGGCGCATCCGGCGATACATGTTGTCCAGCTGGAGCGAGAAATCCATCTCTAGTTTTCGGGCCAGTGTCATCAATTGTTCTTGCATCTGCCGGCGGTTTTTGGGCGTTCCTCGTACAGAAAATTCGATGCATGCTCTGACGCTGGCTTTTCGCTCGTCGAGTGGGATTCGTCCGGTGAGTCGGCGTATGGAGTCGATATTCAACCCCTGTTCGGCAATGATTCCCGATACGGCTGCAATCTGCTTGGCCGATAGTTTCCGTCCCAAGAGGGTCAGGATGTAGCGGTTTTTACCCTGCATGCCTACCCAACTTTCATATTCTTCGGTTGAAATGGGATAGAATCGAATGTCAATTCCGATTTCCGATGCTTTGAAAAGCAGTTCTTTCATAATGAGTCCCGAATGTGTCGGGTCGCTTCGGAAAAGAATGCCCAAGGAAAGTGTGCTATGAATGTCGGCCTGTCCGATGTCGAGAATGGTAACGTCATATTTGGCTAATATGCCGGTGACCGATGCGGTCAGTCCCGGACGGTCCAGTCCGGTGATTCGGATGAGTATAAGCTCTGAATTCGGGTTTTCCATCATGTATTTTTATTTTATAGGGGGCAAAGGTACGGAATAATTTGCGAAAGCTTTTGTTTTCTGCGGCTTTTTCTTCTCTTTTCCGGCTGCTCCGAAAGGTTTTCCCTCCAAAAAGAGAAAATATGTCCGGTACTCCATCCGTTTGGAGGTGCAAAAATTGGCTCTGCCACTTTCTCTTAGTCGTGAAACATTCGTAAAAGATACAAAAAAGGTTGGAAAAATAGGGTTTTCGGTGTGATTTGCAAAAGAAAATCGGATAAAACAAAAACTTATTGCTATTATATTCGTTGATTTGCTAATAAATTGCTATCTTTGCGCCTCAAAAATCAAGAATAGAAAACAATCAGCAAGAAATATAGCGCATGAATACAACTGCAAAACTATTGCTTCACTGTCCCGACCGTCCGGGAATTTTGGCCGAAATCACCAATTTCATCACTATCAACGGCGGAAACATTGTCTACATCGACCAGTTTGTCGATCGCATGGAGAATGTCTTTTTCGGACGTATAGAATGGGAATTGGCCGGCTTTATGATTCCGCGCGACAAGATTCTGGACTATTTCAACACGCTCTATGTGAAGAAATACGACATGGATCTGCGGCTTTACTTCAGCGATGCCAAACCGCGCATGGCTATTTTCGTGAGCAAGATGAGCCATTGTCTTTACGATATGCTTGCTCGCTATACGGCAGGTGAGTGGGATGTGGAGATACCTATTATAATAAGTAATCATCCCGACATGCAGGCGGCAGCCGAACGCTTTGGCATTCCGTATCGCGTCTTTCCCATCACGAAAGAGAACAAGCGCGAACAGGAGCAGGCCGAAATGGAACTGCTGCGCGAACTGAAAGTCGATTTCATCGTGCTGGCACGCTACATGCAGGTCATCTCGGAACAGATGATAGCCGAATATCCTAACCGAATCATCAATATACACCACTCATTCCTGCCCGCATTTGTGGGAGCCAAACCTTATCATCAGGCTTTCGAACGAGGAGTGAAGATTATCGGGGCTACCAGCCACTACGTGACCAACGAACTTGATGCGGGACCTATCATCGAACAAGATGTGGTGCGCATTACACACAAAGACACCCCGCAAGATTTGGTAAACAAAGGAAAAGACTTGGAAAAGATAGTGCTTTCGCGTGCTGTGCAGAAGCATATCGAACGTAAAGTATTGGCATATAAAAACAAGACAGTATTGTTTAATTGATGGAAGTATGGACGTAGCTATTGTGAAATACAATGCGGGAAACATCCGCTCGGTCATCAATGCCGTAAGACGCCTTGGAATAGAACCAGTCCTGACAGATGTAGCCGAAGAGCTGATGAAAGCCGATCGGGTGATATTCCCCGGACAGGGTGAAGCCAGCAACACAATGGCCTACCTGCGCGAACGGAAGTTAGACAAGGTGATTTGCTCGTTGCGACAGCCCGTTCTTGGAATTTGCATCGGTATGCAACTCATGTGCAGACACTCGGAAGAGGGTGACACCGACTGCTTGGGCATTTTTGATGCCGATGTGAAACGCTTTACGCCGGTGAACCATGCCGACAAAGTGCCTCAAATGGGGTGGAACAGCCTGACCGATACGCGAGGCGAACTCTTTCGAGGCTTTGGACCGGCCGAATATGTCTATTTCGTACACAGCTATTACGTTCCGCTAAACGCACATACGGCTGCCGTCACCGACTACATACAGCCTTACAGTTCGGCTTTGCAAAAAGATAACTTCTATGCAACCCAATTCCATCCGGAAAAAAGCGGAAGTGTAGGCGAACGAATTTTAAAGAACTTCATGAATTTATAGAGCAACACTGAGCTATGATAGAATTGATTCCCGCCATAGACATCATCGATGGCAAATGTGTGCGCCTGACCAAAGGCGATTATTCCACCAGGGTGGTTTATAACGAAGACCCGGTGGAAGTGGCTAAGGAGTTGGAGGCTTACGGCATTCGGCGTCTGCATGTAGTGGACCTCGATGGGGCCAAGTCGAAACACGTGGTGAACTACCGTGTTTTAGAGCAGATAGCCGGTCGCACCTCGTTGATTATCGATTTCGGAGGAGGCATTAAAAGTGACTCCGACTTGGTGATAGCTTTCGAAAACGGTGCACAGATGGTGACCGTAGGAAGCATTGCCGCTTTGCAACCGGAACTTTTTCTGGGATGGCTCCGGAAATTCGGATCCGACAAGATGATTTTGGGGGCAGACGTAAAGGAGGGAAAAATTTCCGTTAACGGATGGTTGGAAGAGAGCCGACAAGAATTGTTTCCCTATTTGGAAGAGTATGTCGAGAAAGGGGTAAACAGGGTTCTCTGTACCGACATCAGTCGCGATGGCATGCTGCAAGGACCGGCCGTAGAGCTGTACGAAGAGATTATGCACCGACATCCCGACATGCACCTGATAGCCAGCGGAGGCGTCTCCTCGCTCGAAGATATTCGCCGGCTGAATCGTGCCGGAATTCCGGCCGTAGTCTTTGGAAAAGCCCTTTATGAAGGACGTTTCACCCTGAAAGAACTGAATGCTTTGGCTGAAGAAATGGCTTCTGAAGTCGCATTGACGGACATCTGATAATAAGAAAAGAAAATGTTAGCAAAAAGAATCGTACCTTGCCTCGACATCAAAGACGGACAGACGGTGAAAGGAACTAATTTCGTCAATCTCCGTCAGGCCGGAGACCCCGTAGAATTGGGACGAGCCTACAGTCTGCAAGGAGCAGATGAACTAGTTTATCTGGACATTACTGCCAGCCACGAAGGACGGAAAACTTTCACCGAACTTGTGCGCCGCATTGCTGCCACCATCAACATCCCTTTCACAGTAGGAGGGGGCATAAACGAATTGGCCGATGTGGAACGCCTGTTGGCGGCCGGTGCAGACAAAGTTTCCATTAATTCCGCTGCACTTCGCCGGCCGGAACTGATTGACGAAATAGCTCGAAGCTTCGGTTCGCAAGTGTGTGTAGTGGCTATAGATGCCAAAGAAACGGAAAAAGGATGGCATTGCTATCTCAATGGCGGGCGTATCGATACCGGACGCGGCCTCTTCGAATGGGCTAACGAAGCTTGTCGGCGCGGAGCGGGCGAGATTCTTTTCACCAGCATGAACCATGACGGGGTTAAGACCGGATATGCCAACGATGCGTTGGCCAAACTCGCCGATGAACTGACCATTCCGGTGATTGCATCGGGCGGAGCAGGCACAATGGAGCATTTCAAAGA
>JAFUNW010000137.1 GCA_017472905.1 Bacteroidaceae bacterium | reverse complement strand
GTGGCAGAAGAGGGCGTGGATTTGGAGGAGGATTTAATAATAATGTAATTGTTGTTCCTGTTTTCTAAATGAAATGAACTCCAAAGTTTACATAAAAACTTTGGAGTTCATTTTAAATTGGTGCATCTACTTTTTTATTAATGAATCAAACTATACTTGCCTTCTGTAATTTTATCGATAGGAAGTGACTTGTATACCATAGTATAACCACCACCATTTACAGCACCGTGTGTATCTTCTTCATAGAAGAAAGCGATTTGTCCGTCTTCTTGTAGAATCATGGTTGAATAAGCTGAACCTACGACAGACACTTGGAAACGACCATCCCAGTCTTTAGCAAAATCTGAAGGTGTTCCATAATCAGAAGCATCTGCCAATTCTTTATAATAAATACCAACATTTGTACGTTGAGGACCAAAAGGAACAGATTGCAATGCAAGATGCATCTTTTTATTGTCACTATTGCGATATACAGGAAGAATCATGATTTCACCATTACATGAGTTTTCCATGGCTGCTACACCGTTATTTTCGGCTCCGGAAAAAGCACATTCTCCCCAGTTACCTTCTGCTTTTTCAGTATTGGTGAACTTGAAGATGTTGTACATACGGCCACCGGCAGTACGTGAACTTAAAATGATGGAACCATCCGGTAATTCTTCAGTCTTGGGTTCATCGCCATTCTTAGGAACGCCTGGAACATTCACATCACCTAAAATTTTCCAGTTGTAACCGAAATCATCAGAATAGATTACGAAATTACAGAAATTGTTATCTTTATCGCGAGCCAACATACAAGCATATAAACGGTAGTAATCTCCTATTTTGGTGTGTTTACTTTGCATGATACGACCAGATCCAATGAACATGGATTGGATAGGACCTACAGCAGATTTATCCAAAGGTATATAGAATTGGTCCGTAATGATGCTTGGTTTGCCCCAAGTATTTCCTCCATCTTCGCTATGCATAATGGCTACTTGATTGGGTACTTCGCGAGTTGAACGGAAGAACACCTGATGCCCGGCTACACATAGAAGTAATACACGGTCACTTTCACGATCGGCAATCAGGCAAGGATCACCATAACCAGCGGTGAGCGATTGGTTGGGATCGTTGTCTACCATGGTACCATCTCCTTCAATGATGGTGAAGATGTCGCCCCATGTTTTTCCGTTATCTTGACTGATACGTCCATGAAGGTCTACACGACCATAACCGATATCTGCACGGCAAGGACGATAGTCGGCAACGGCTAATAGGTTACCTTTCGATGTTTTTGTAATGGAAGGAATACGGTACGGGATAGCTTCGGTTGTCAATGTAGGGAATACTTCGAATGGACCTTGTTCTTCGTACACTACTTGTTTACGTTGTTCTCCGCAACCGATTAGGAAAATCATGCAAAAAGAAACTGCAAATAAACGGATCATTTTTCTCATAGTCAGTGATTTTTATGATTGTTAATTGGATTATTTCTCGCAAATATAAGCATTATATTCCCAAATTGGAAAACGGATCATAGGGATTTCCCTAAATTCAATAGGGAAAATCCTCTGTATGAATAGGTTTTTTCTTTTTTTCGTGTGATTTTCCTCTCCTATCTTTGCAATACAGAAAAGGATTACTAACACTTAAAACAAAGAGTTATGAAAACACGGATGATGAAAATGATGGGATGGATGCTGATGATAATTAGTATGATTAGTCTTACTTCTTGTGAACTGGAGTGGAGATTCTATGATGATGTTCATCATAATAGCAATACAAATGAACTTTGTAGCCGTACGTGGGAAGAATCTTGGGTAGAAAATGGAAACAGATATACACAAAGACTAGATTTTTATAATAACCGCACTGGACGAGATTATTTACGTATTGAGTATTGGGATGGTGACGTATCAGAAAATACGTATCGTTTTAATTGGAAATGGGATGAATGTGATTGTATTCGTATGTCTTATGGTCCGGATGATGTCTCATATATGGAAGATATCCAAATTTACAACAACACACTGACTGGTTTTTTAGATAATGTAGAAGTTTATTTTAAGGGAAGATTGTAGAATGGATAACGTATTTTGTTCTATAAGAAAAAGTGGATGTATCGGAGAGATACATCCACTTTTTCTTATTTAATGGAACGGATTACTTAGCAACCTTTTCCAAACGCTTCAAGATAACGAAGATGAAGAGAGCAGCTACAACGCAGATAGCAGCCAATG
>JAFUNW010000136.1 GCA_017472905.1 Bacteroidaceae bacterium | reverse complement strand
CGGATGGTGCGTAATCTTTCAATTGATGTGTTGCGTTCCAGACCGATAATAGAGGAGGACCTGTCTTTACTGGGCAATTTGGCTATTGGAGAAGATAATGGAAATGCTGCTTTTCAGATAGAAATGAAAGATGCGGTGGAATGGGTGAAGAAGTTTCTGGGTTTATTACCGGAAAAGCAAAAACAGATTATGATGATGCGTGATATGGAAGAATACTCATTGGAGGAAATTGAAAACGCCACCGGACTAAGCGCAGTGCATGTAAGAGTGTTGCTGTCGCGTGCAAGAAAGAAAATAAGAGAACAGATAAATCATATAATGAGCAATGAAAAACGATGAAATTAGAATACTGTTGAAACGTTATTATAACGGAGAAACCACGATTGCAGAGGAAGAACAGTTGCATTCTTTTTTTAGTCGTGGAGATGTAGCGGATGAATTTAAAGCAGATGCCATTCTTTTTAAGGCTTGTACTGAAATAAGTAAGGATATTCCGATTCCCGAAGGTTGGGAAAAACGTTTGGATGAGAAACTGGCAAATAAAAGAGGGACGTCTTCAAAGAGAAAAGAACGGTTCCATTTTGGACGAATTTCGGGGATTGCCGCGACCGTATTGCTGGTAGTCTCTTTAGGCTTATATGAGTTCTTTCGGACTGAAAAACCTGTGTTTAAGGATACTTGCGCCACTCCGGAAGAGGCTTATCAGGAGGCATACAAGGCATTGCTTCTGTTTTCAACAGATTTGAATAATGGGTTAGCCTATGTAGAAAATGAATTATCGATATTGGAATATTGAAATAGGGATTTAAATATGAGAAATATGAATTGTTATACTTTTTATCTTCGGACTCTTTTATTGTGTGGACTCTTCTCTTTTATTGATGCCGGACAATGTTTCTCAAATGAAAAAAGTGAATCATCCTCGTCTGTCTCTGTTTATATGCCGAATGGTTCTTCTGACAAGCAGGATGATAAAGTGAAAGATTTGGATCGTCTGATTGATAAATATGCAGGCATGGAGGATGTAACCCACGTTTATATATCCAAAGCGATGCTCAATATGGCTCCGAATATTAAAATGGATGATGTGGATCTTTCCAGTAAGATTAGTAAATTGGATAATCTGCAAATATTAACTTGCAAGCATCGTAAAAATAGCGCGTATACCAACTTGCAAGCAGAGTTGGAGGCAATCGTTACTATAGAAAATGGATATGAAGAATTGATGCGCATGAAGTCCGGAGAAGAAATGATCATTATTTGTACAAAAGAATTAAAAGCACGGAAGAAACGTGAGTTCTTATTATATCGTAAAGATTGTGTGCAATTGACAGTAATGGTTTTTAGAGGAACCTTGACGCTAGAAGAACTGAAGGATGTGGTCAACATGGAAGGCGTAAATAAATAATAGTTCTAGGTACAAATTTTACAAATTGCGAATTTCATAAGCCCCCCAAAAATACTTTGGGGGGCTTTTTATATGCTCCTTCTTTATGTTTATGAGCGTCTAATTATAAACAAATTGGATTAATGTTTTTTGTTTATTGCAAGCTAAATGTAAATGGGATGTTGTACTTTACATTTACGGCTATTCCTCTTTGTTTGCCGGGATTCCAGTTCGGCATTAATTTAACAACCCGTAGAGCTTCTGCATCCAATTCCGGTGAAACGCTTTTGACTACTTTGGGGTCTGTAATCTTTCCTTCTTTCGTAATGATTGTTTGTACAATGACACGTCCGCTGATGCCATTTTCATGTGCCACTTTGGGATATTCCAATTGACTGGAAATAAATTTATTCAATGCTACCATACCTCCGGGAAATTCCGGCATTTGTTCTACGATCATGAAAACCTCTTCATTAGAGGAGGTTGATGTCTTTTTCTGTGGATTATGTAAGCGAAATTGTATGGGTAATGTAAAACGAACATCAACTTTTTCCCCTTTTTCTTCTCCTGGTTTCCATGTCGGCATAGTGGATACAACTCGTATGGCTTCGGCATCTAGTTCTGGTGAAACGTTTCGTATGGCCTTGGGGTTGGTTATTTTCCCGGTCTTATCTACTACAAACTGAACAATGACGCGGCCTTGAATTCCCTCCTTTTGTGCATTCTTCGGATAACGGATGTTTTTAGCAAGATAATTCATTAAAGCACTATTCCCACCGGGAAATTCCGGCATTTTATCAGGGAATAGAGATACTCCGTTTTCGTCTTGCTTTTTAATTGTTCGTTTCTGTTCTTTTTTCTCCCCTGTACTCAAGGAAAAATTTAAAGGTAGGGTATATTTTACGCTGACGGCTTTCCCTCTTTGTTTACCCGGTATCCAGTTTGGCATAGCTTTGACTATTCGTATGGCTTCGGCATCTAGTTCAGGTGAAATACTTTTGACGATAGTTGGGTTGTTGATTTTACCGGTTTCGTCAATGGTCACTTGTACGATGACACGTCCTTGAATTCCTTTTTCTTGTGCCTCTTTCGGATAACGGATGTTTTGTGCGATGAACTTCATCAATGCTGCCATCCCTCCCGGGTATTCCGGCATTTGTTCTACGACCATAAATACTTCATCGCGTTTAACACTATAATTGATTTGTAGGGCATAAAGCGTGCGAAGCCTTTCCTTTAGCTTGTCAATACTCTCTTGGGGAGTATTTTTCTCGGCAACAATTTGTACGGTTAAGTGATCTCCGTTACCGTTGGCTTGAAGTTTGTCTCGGAATGTTTGGAAATCATTGGCCATTTCGTCTAACGAACCTTTCTTTATAGTGCCGTTTTGTGGACCGAATGAATAGTTCCCTAAACCATCTACATGTACGGCATATCTCTCTTTGGAAGCTTTGTCTTGTTTCTTGTTGTCCGTTTGATTAGAGGCATTGTTGTTTGTCGGAGTAGGTTTGATGTCGGCATTAGAGAAACCTTTGACCGTTATTTCTTCAGCCATTTCAGCTATTTCTTCATCCAGTTCAAAGGTTTTTCCTTGATTCTTTTCAGAAGCTATGATTTTCAAAGTCTTCATACCGATATAGGAAATACGGATGGTTTTTCCCTCTTCTACTTCCAACCGGATGTTTCCTTCTGTGTCTGAAACAGTGCCGTTGCCGGTATTTTCAATGATAACATTTGCTCCATGTAATGGCTTGCCGGTTTGTGCATGAACTATTTTGCACTTGAAGTCCAGCAACTTTTCAGAATGTGTCGTTTCAATACTTTTAACGTCTTCGGTTTTTGAGGAAGCCGATAAATCGTTAATTTTGCCATTCAAAATCTCTGTTCCCGGCTTTGAACTACCGGAATAGGCGAATGCAGCTAACGATAGAGCTGCCAACGGGAGTACATACAGATACTTCAACCGTGCCCAAGGGTTTGACTTTTTTTTCATCATCATAGTTATTCTTTTTTTAAGTGAACTGTGATTTAGGCTGTTGGCAAGAGAGTAGAGCCTTGCGCCAACGGCCTTTTTAATAATTAATAATTGATATTGTTTTGCATCAATGCCTTGTTTGATTACAGTTTCGTCCGCTTCATATTCATGAATATTTTGCAATTCAATCTTCAGTAGCCATGCAATGGGGTTCATCCATTGTGCTATGACGCATCCCTCAACCAACAACAAGTCCCACGAATGACGGTTGTTGATGTGGGCAGATTCGTGTGCGAGTATCTGTTGACCATTTTCCTTATAATCATCTTCGGAGATGACGATGTATTTCATCCAACTGAAAGCTGCGAGTTCCTGGTTGTTGTGCAGTATGAGACAAATACCGTTGGGTAATATACTTTTCTTGCCATTGATTATCAGTTTTCGTAGACGGATAAATGATAAAAGATGGCGGACCAGAAAAAATAGAATACCAATGAGATAGACCAGAAAGAGTATATCGCTCCAATGTACTTGAGACATTTCTAAGAATGTAGGTTGAGTTGGGGAGTCTATGGCGGATGTTTCTGTTATGATTTCAGCATTCCAATCTTCTTCAAGGATGATTCCCATACTTGTATCTTGTTCTGCGAAAGTGGTAGCTCCGGTGAGCCAACTTTCCCATCGTTGGTATAATTCATTGATGAGCATAGGGTGTTGGGTGGTTATGCGGCAAACAGGTATAACCAAAGAGGCTAGCAATATACCGATTAATGCCACTCTATTGAAGCGATGGAAGGTTTCGCGGCTCATCAATAGCATATAAAACGGATAGAAAAGTGCCAGACAGAACACCGATTTCATTAGGTAAAGAAAGAATGCTTCCATAATGTTGTTATTATTATATATAAATAAGGTGTATTTTCTTATTTATCCGACTCTTCTACTTGGCGAATGAGGGCTTTGAGTTCTTCGATGGATATTTCTTCTTCTTTGACCAATGAAGATACCAATCCGAGATAAGAACTGTTGAAGTATTTGTTGATAACTCCTTTCAATGCTCGTTTCTGATATTCCTGTTTACTGATTATCGGATAGTATTGATAGGTTGTCCCGTAAGCCCGATGCCCGACAAATCCTTTTTCTTCCAGACTTCTGACGTTGGTGGAAACTGTATTGATGTGTGGTTTGGGATCATCGAATGTTTCAAGTATTTCTTTTACGAATAAAGGGCCTCTTTTCCAGAAAAGGGTCATGATTTCTTCTTCTTTGTTTGTAAGTGATTTCATCTCTTTTTCTATTATAATATGTTGTCTGCTGCAAATGTAACTAAAAGTTTTAGTTCATTAAACAAAATGTGTCGTTAATTAATCTTAATCCATGAATTTTCTTTTTCCAAAGTTGCTTATACCTACTTGTGGGAAGCTTAATGTCATGTTTAAGCATAATTTTAATGATAAAAAGTCAATTTTGTGGTAAAAAGAGTTTTATTTGTGTAAATTTGCGGTCAATTATGAATTAAAAAAATGTGTATAACATGAGAAAACTGTTTTATAGCCTTTTGTTGTTGTTTGTGGGATGTCTGCAGATTGTTGCTTTGAATGTGCGAGACAAATACAATTTCAATCCGGATTGGTTGATGCAGGTTGGAGATTTTTCAGATGCTAAGAATGTAGACTATCCGGATGGAGAGTGGAAACGGGTAACTTTGCCTCGTCCGTTTAATGAAGATGAAGCTTTTCGTTTGGCGATTGATGAATTGACAGATACAATTGTGTGGTATCGGAAACATTTCCGTTTGCCCAAAGAAAATAAAGGAAAAAAAGTTTTCATTGAATTTGAGGGAGTACGTCAAGGGGGAGATTTCTATATCAATGGCCATTATCTAGGTTTGCATGAAAATGGTGCGATGGCTGTAGGCTTCGACTTGACACCTTATATTAAATATGGTAAGGAGAATGTATTGGCTGTCCGCATTGATAACAATTGGAATTATCGCGAACGTTCTACCAATACGAAATATCAATGGAGCGACCGGAATTTCAATGCCAACTATGGGGGAATTCCCAAGAATGTGTGGTTGCATGTGACGGATAAGCTTTATCAAACTCTCCCGTTGTATAGTAACTTGAAGACAACCGGAGTTTATATCTATGCCGATGACATTCGGGTAAAATCGCGTAAGGCTGTGATTCATGCCGAGTCGGAGGTGAAGAACGAATACAAACGTGCGAAAGAAATTGTTTATCGGGTAGAGATATTGAATCGCGAAGGGGTGACGGTAAAGACCTTTGAAGGAGAGAAAACGATTGTCAATCCGGGAGCGACTGTTACGTTAAAAGCAGAAGCAGAAGTAGATAGTCTTCATTTCTGGAGTTGGGGTTATGGTTATTTGTATACAGTGAAAACAACCTTACTCGTAGAAGGAATGCCGATGGACGAGGTTCTGACTCGAACCGGTTTTCGTAAGACTCGTTTTGCCGATGGAAAAATCTGGCTGAACGACCGTGTGATTCAAATGAAAGGTTTTGCACAGCGAACCAGTAATGAATGGCCGGGTGTAGGAATGAGTGTACCGGCTTGGTTGAGTGATTATAGTAACGGGATGATGGTAGAGGGTAATGCCAATTTGGTAAGATGGATGCACATTTGTCCTTGGAAACAGGACGTAGAATCGTGCGATCGTGTAGGTTTGTTGCAAGCCATGCCTGCCGGTGATGCAGAAAAAGACCGTCAAGGACGTCAATGGGAACAGCGTACGGAGCTGATGCGCGATGCAATAATCTATAACCGTAATAATCCGAGTATAATCTTTTATGAGTGCGGCAATGAATCAATCAGTCGTGAACACATGTTGGAGATGAAAGCGATTCGAGACCAATATGACCCACATGGAGGACGGGCTATCGGTTCGCGTGAGATGCTAGACATACGCGAAGCGGAGTATGGGGGAGAGATGCTTTATATTAACAAGAGTGCTCATCATCCGATGTGGGCAATGGAGTATTGTCGCGATGAGGGCTTGCGTAAATATTGGGATGAATATTCCTATCCCTATCACAAAAATGGCGAGGGGAACAATTCGTTCCGTTCTGCAGCGACCAATCAGATGAAGAAAAAGGTTGATGCACGGGCATACAACCATAACCAAGACTCTTTCACAATAGAAAATGTAGTTCGTTGGTATGATTATTGGCGTGAACGTCCCGGAACAGGTAAACGTGTCAGTTCTGGAGGTGTGAAGATTATCTTCTCGGATACCAATACTCACTTTCGGGGAGTGGAGAATTATCGCCGCAGTGGAGTTACCGACCCCATG
>JAFUNW010000135.1 GCA_017472905.1 Bacteroidaceae bacterium | reverse complement strand
ATTAATGGGATGAGCATTTCCTCCATTGAGATTCCTCCATGTTGGAATGTGTCCTTATAATATGATACATAATAATTGTAGTTGTTGGGATAAGCAAAGAAGTTGTTGCCGGTGGCGAAGACATACGTAGTACTGATGTTCGGTGAGGGCAACATGGCTTTGCGCGGCTCTTTGATTTCGTAGACCTCTTTGGCATTGTAGCTGAGGTTTTTCCCTAGTTTGTAGCGGAGATTGGTGTTTGTGTTTCGGTCTCCGATGATTTTGATCGGGTTGTCGGCTCGGATGCTGCCGTGATCTGTCGTCAGAATTACCGTATAGTTGCTTTCTGCCAACACCTTGAACAGTTCTTTGACGGCTGAATGGCGGAACCATGAAAGCGTAATGGAGCGATAGGCTGCTTCGGAAGAGGCCAGTTCGCGCACCGTCTTTGATTCAGTTCGTGCATGGGAAAGCATGTCTATGAAATTAAGTACCACTACGTTTAGGTCATAATGTTCCAGTTGGCGGAATTGACTGACCAAGCGTTCGGCTGCTGCCGAGTCGTTTATTTTGTGGTATGAGAAGCTGTCTTTTCGCCGGTAACGGTCTATTTGGGTTTGAATGAGTGGGGCCTCGTTGAGGTTTTTGCCCTCCTCTTCTTCTTCATCTACCCACAAATCGGGAAACAATTCGGCGATTTTGTTTGGCATCAGTCCGGAGAATATGGCATTGCGGGCATATTGCGTAGCTGTCGGCAAGATGCTGACATATAGCTCTTCGGTTGCCGCAAAATCGGTTGCCAATTCATTGCTGAGTAATCGCCATTGATCGTATCGGAAGTTGTCAAGTACAAGCAGGAATACCTTTTCTCCTTGGTTAAGCAAAGGGAAAATCTTTTTCTTGAAGATGTCCGGACTCATGAGTGGTCGATTATCCTGAGATGCAAGCCAATCAAGGTAATTCCGCTTGACGAATTTGGCGAATCCGTTGTTCGCTTCGATTTTTTGCATTTTCAGCATTTCAGTCATTTCGCTTTCAGTGTCAGTCAGCTCCAGTTCCCAATAAACCAGTCGCTTGTAGACCTCCATCCACTCTTCGCAGGTAAACGAATCGTTGATTTGCATGCCGATTTTCCCGAAGCTCTGTTGGTATCCGGTGTTGGCAACTTCGGTGATGATTTCGCGTTTATGAATGTTTTTCTTCAGAGTCAGTAGAATCTGATTCGGATTGACGGGTTTGATGAGGTAGTCTGCTATTTTGGAGCCGATGGCTTGGTTCATGATGTTTTCTTCTTCGCTTTTGGTCACCATGACGACCGGAACAGTCGGTGAAATCTCCTTGATTCTGGAAAGGGTTTCCAAACCGCTCAGTCCCGGCATGTTTTCATCGAGCAGAATCAAGTCGAATCGCTGCTCCTGACACATGTCCAAGGCGTCTTGTCCGTTGGTTACCGTTTTCACTTCGTATCCTTTTCCTTCCAAAAACAAGACATGCGGGCGCAATAGTTCTATTTCGTCATCGGCCCAGAGTAACAAACCATTCTTCATAATTTTTTTTCGTTATTCTTCGTCTTCATACATTTCTTCTTGGTATTCTTCGCGTTTCTCAGCCTCTTCCGCATCGATGATTTGTGGCTCATCAAACGAAATTCCATCAATTTGTGGAGTGGGTAATCCGGAAAGTTCTTTGTCGTAGAATTGTTGGTAGTCATCAAAGCTGTAATGCGTCATCAACAAATCGTAGTTTGGTTTGGAGATAAGTAGAACACGCATTCCGTCAAGTCTTTCCTTCAAGGTGGCATCGGAGAATACCCGTTTCATATATTGATAACACTCCATGAAATTCATGAATTCGGCCACTTGTAACATCGCTATGCCGTTGTCTTTGACAAACGTGATGTCGAAATTGCGTACCATGAAGTTGGAGAAGTTGTATCGCGCAATCTCGTAGAGCAATTGGTTCTCATTTACCTGTCCCTCTTCATAGGCAAGTATAAAGATGTAGGGGTCGGACAGCTCTTTCGTGAAGTAAGGTACGGAGTTTCCACTGAGTGAATCGCCGCTAAGTGCTCCGCTTTTTCGGCGTGCCCAGATTGATTGGGCCGAGAAGCTTCCGGATTGTAATAAACGTCCTTCTGTGACTCCTTTCAGCATTAATCCGGCCAATTCGGTAATCTCATTTTGAGGGTATTTCTCCACAATTTCTTTCAAGGTTGCGAGGAATCCTTGCTGATCGCCTTGTTCCAGTTGAGTCATTGCATGCAGGAACATGAATTTGGCACGGTGTTGTTCCAACGGGTATTTTGAGGCCGAACGTTGTTCGTTCTGCTTGACTGTTGTGTACTCCTGTCGGGCGTATGCTTGGTAGGTATGTGCATAAAGCGAGTCCTCCAAGTGTTTTCCGTAGACGGCATTGAGGGCATAGTCCGGATCGGAGAGCAAAATGCTGTAGTCTCCTTTCGGGAAGCGGGCCAACAGGCTGTCTTTGTAGCTTTGGGCGATGTCGTGTTTGCCCCATCTTGAATACATGAGGAAGAGATTGTAGTAAACCTCCTCCATTTTCTCAAAGTCAGGGAAGCGGTCGGTCAGTCTGCCGAAAGAGCGTTCGGCCAGAGTGAAGTCTTCCAGCTTGTCTTTGTAGATCAGTCCGCAGTTGTAAAGCTCTTCCGAGAGGATCGCGTTTGACTCGGCCATAGCTTCCGGTGTAAGCGGAATCTGCTGGAGGTAGAATTGTGGGTTTTTGTTATCGGTTACGAGTGTATCGGCCGCGATGCTGTCGTTGGCCAACGCTCCCCCTTGTGCCGTTGAGTCGGTAGCCAATGTTTCTTCATCGTCATAAACCGTTTCTTCGAATTCGGCGGTGTTGACCACCGTCTTGTTTCGTCTTCTCCAGTTGTCTTCCAATTTCCTTCGTCCCCATTTTCGTTGGAATTCACTTTTCCCTTGATTCACCAAAGCCGTATTGTAGAAATACCACGAGCGGTCTCCGCCGATGGTCGGTGTAGTCGGCGTTTTTACGCTGCTTTGTCTGGCTGAGCCGGCCAATGCATCTTGTGCAGCAGCCAATCGTTTGGCATATTCCTCGTCTTTTTTTGCTTTTTCTTCTTCCTCTTTGACTCGTTTGATGATGGCTTCGATCACTTTCATACGTTCCGCTTCACCCATAGCAGCCAGCTCTTGCAAACTATCTTGCAGTTCTACGGCTTCAGCGTGTCCGACCAACTCAT
>JAFUNW010000134.1 GCA_017472905.1 Bacteroidaceae bacterium | reverse complement strand
GTCGGTTTTGTGTGCTTTGATTTTGCTCTTCTTGTTTCTTACTCTGAAGAGTGGTGTTTGCAGGATGTACACATGCCCTTTCTTTATCAATTCCGGGAAGAACTGCAGGAAGAAAGTAATCATCAGCAGACGGATATGCATACCGTCTACATCCGCATCAGTAGCTACAATCACTTTGTTGTAACGCAGTCCGTCTATTCCCTCTTCGATGTTGAGTGCAGCTTGCAAGAGATTGAATTCTTCATTCTTGTAAACAATCTCTTTGGTCAGTCCGAAAGAGTTCAGGGGTTTACCGCGCAGACTGAATACGGCTTGTGTGTTTACATCGCGGCTTTTGGTAATGGAACCGCTGGCCGAGTCTCCCTCAGTGATGAATATGCTGCTCTCTTGTCGTAAATCCCCTTTTGTGTCGTTGAGATGGATGCGACAATCGCGCAATTTCCGGTTGTGCAGATTGGCTTTCTTTGCACGTTCACGTGCCAGTTTGGTAACACCGGCAATGGCTTTGCGTTCTTTCTCCGACTCGGTGATTTTTTGCAGCATCACCTCTGCCACATCCGGGTTTTTGTGTAGGTAATTGTCAACCTCTTGTTTGATGAAATCACCTACATATTTATTTACGCTCATTCCATCGGGCGACATGGTCGGTGACCCGAGTTTGACTTTTGTCTGGCTTTCAAAAACCGGCTCTTCCACGTTGAGAGCTATGGAAGCAACGATCCCGTTTCGTATGTCACCATATTCGTGGTTCTTGTTATAGAACTCTTTAATCGTGCGTGCGATGTGTTCTTTGAATGCACTCTGATGTGTACCTCCTAGCGGAGTATATTGTCCGTTGACGAACGAATAATATTCTTCTCCGTTCTGGTTTGTGTGGGTGAATGCTATTTCAATGTCCTCTCCGTGTAGATGTACAATGGGGTAGAGCTCTTGAGTTGTCATGCGGTCTTTGAGCAAGTCCATCAGTCCGTTGCGCGAAATGAGTCTTCTTCCATTGTAAATGATGGCCAGTCCGGTATTCAAATAGGTGTAGTTGCGCAGCATGGTGTCCACCGTTTCCGGCCGATAACTGTAGTTCTTGAACAGGGTATTGTCCGGCTCAAAGAAGATGAAAGTTCCATTCTCGTCTTGTGTCTCTTCGGTTGTATCGCTTTGCAACACTCCCTTCTCAAAAGTAGCGCGGCGCACTTTCCCATCGCGGTAGCTACGTACTTCGAAACGACTGCTCAAGGCATTTACAGCTTTCACACCCACTCCGTTCAAACCTACACTTTTCTTGAATGCTTTGCTATCGTACTTACCTCCGGTATTCAATACGCTCACGGCCTCTATCATTTTTCCTTGCGGAATGCCTCGTCCGTAGTCGCGTACGCTTACGCGCAGGTTTTCGTCAATTTCAATTTCGATGCGTTTTCCTGCATTCATTTTGAATTCATCGATGCTGTTGTCAATCACCTCTTTCAGTAAAACGTAGATTCCATCATCGCTGTGGCTTCCGTCTCCCAATTTACCGATATACATACCCGGACGGGTACGTACATGGTCCATGTCGTTGAGATGTTTGATGTTTTCCTCGTTGTACTCCGCTAATGGGACATCGCCCAAGGGGTACATGGTATGATTCAATTCTTCCATATCTTATCGTTCAAATACTCTTTTTGTACGCTCTTCTTCGTTTGTGCTGTATCGTATTGAAGTATTCCCATTGCGATTGCACCTTGTTGTTCAGTTCCAGTTCGGGATTGCTCTCTGCGTATTCAAATCCCATTTCGCGATAGACCGGAATGAGGTCGGTAAATAACAGTGCGTTCACCCCTTTGCTTTGATATTCCGGCTTGATGCCTACCAGCAAAAGATCCAGCACATTGGGTCTTTTTATCTTCAATGCTTTCAATAAATGCCACCATCCGAAAGGCAACATGCGGCCTTTGGCCTTTTGAAGCGCTTGGCTCATGGAGGGCATTGAAATGCCTACAGCTACGATTTCTCCGGCTTCATCTTCAATCAATGTGACCATTCTGAGGTCGAGTACGGGCAGGTAAGTGTCTACATATTTGTCTATCTGCTTCTTCGTCATTCGTGAAAAACCGTATAACGGGGCGTAGCTCTCGTTAATCAGTTCGAATATCTTTTGGCCGTACCCTTTTTCCCGAACCTCTTTCATGTTTTTCAGCTTTTTGACCTTCAGACCGTATTTTCTGCTGATCAGTGCGGAGATGCGTTGCATCTTTTCCGGAATGCCTTCCGGAATGTATATTTTGAATTCTACCCAATCCGCATCTTTTTCCATTCCCAGTTTCTCCATGTGCTCGGGGTAATAGGGATGGTTGTAAATGGTTGCCATTGTGCTTAACTGATCAAAACCTTCGATTAACATCCCTTCCGCATCCATGTCGGTAAATCCCAACGGTCCTTTCAAGCAGTTCATTCCTCGTTCTTTCCCCCAATCGGTCACGGCCTTTATGAGTGCTGCTGATACGTTGGGGTCATCAATGAAGTCTATCCATCCGAATCGCACAGCTTTTTCGTTCCAAGTCTCGTTGCATCGGTGGTTGATGATGGCTGCTACACGACCTACTAACTTTCCTTGTTCGTTGTAGGCAAGAAAATAGTCTGCTTCACAAAACTCAAAAGCGGGATTCTTGTCCGGTGAAAGCGTGTTTATCATGTCATCCCATAAATCCGGTACGGAATAGGGGTTGTTCTTGTAAAGAGAATAGTTGAAGCGGATAAAATCGTTTAAAGCAGATTTATCCGATACTTTCCGAATTTCTATCATGATATGGTCTGTTTTTTTATGATTCAGGGGGTAAAGTTACTATATTTTTTGCTTTGTTTCGATGAAAAAGGTCTGCTTTTGCCCAAAAATGTACAAAAATAGCGGATTCCAATTCCTAAAAGGTTGAAATCCGCCATGAAATCCAAATCAATTATTCGATTTCGCGAACATTCGCAAATTGTTTTCGCATTGAATTTTTATTGTTGCATAATCAAGTAGACCGTGTATGCGATGTAGCAGAGGATAAAGAATACACCCTCCACCCGATTGATGATTCGTTTGCCATAGAAGAAACTGACAATCCACAGGAAGATGCTGGAGGTAATCAAGGTGAAAAAGTCCGCGTTGTTGATATTGCCTAGAGGAAGGTGGTTGACCGTTGCGCTACAGCCCAATACAGCAAAAGCATTGAACAGGTTGCTTCCGATGACGTTTCCGATGGCAATACCCGGATTCTTCTTTAAAGCAGCCGATATGGATGTGGCCAGTTCCGGTAGTGAAGTTCCTCCGGCTACCAAGGTTAGTCCGATGATGGATTCGGTAACTCCCAATGAACGGGCTATTCCGGATGCTCCATTGACAAACAATTGTCCGCCGCCGATAAGAGCGGCAAGTCCCAAAACGATAAAAAGTGAAGCCTTCCAAATCGGAACTTCTACGGTGGGGGCAGATGCTTCACCGGTTTCATCGGCTTTGTGCGCAATGGCGAAAGTGTATCCAAGGAAGATTGCAAAGAAACCGAGAAGTAAAAGACCGTCTACCCGACTGATGATGTTTTCGTTGTCTCCGTCCAGCAACATATCGTTTGCACACAAAAACAGTACAATGGAAGAGAGTACACATAAAGGAATTTCTTTGGATAGCGTACCTTTTCCTACGGGAATCGGTGCGACTAAGGCCGTACATCCGACAATCATCAAACCGTTGAAGATATTACTTCCAACGACATTGCCAATGGAAAGTTCGGCACTCCCATTGAGTGAGGAGAGGAAACTGATGACAAACTCCGGAGCTGAGGTTCCGAATGCAACAATGGTCAATCCGATAACCAGATTGGAGATGTTGAAACGGCGGGCTACAGAAGCAGCGCCGTCTGTTAAGGCATTGGCCCCCCAAAGGATGAGTAAAAGGCCGCCGATTAGGCATAAAGTATCAATCATATCTTTTAAGTATTTAATTAGTATTCGCTTTTCTGCATCTTATCCATTTTTTCTCTCCGTTGTAGAGCGTTGTGGCAAACAGATAGTCTTCTCCTCCATCTGTGATTTTCAGTTTCTTCTTTAAATCTTCCACTTTGGATGGGAAATTACGGATGCTTACATTGGCCTTTTTAGGCAATTCTTTCAACTCCTTCTTGCTGAAACCGCCATAAGAAGAAACTGTAAATGTACGTCCGGGAAAGTTGCTCACGCAATGAGAGGCTGTGTAAAGATGGCTGTTGGGATGTAATTTCTTCAATCCATACCGTTGGGCTACGATTCGATAAGCCCCTCCTTTCAAAATGGCGGCATGAGGTTCATACAAATAGGCTTCCGGAGCATTGGCATACTCGCATACAGAGGCAGCCTCTTCATTGACAGTAAACTTGAAGGTTTCCGGCAATGGAGCTTGCTCATCAGCAGAGAGGTTGACACAATGGATGAGTGCCCGGTTGGAGTCTGCTTCTGAAGTAAGTAATAACAATAGCTCTTTGCATTCTCCGTTCACGGCTACAACGTGTACCTCTTGTGTATGGGGCAACAGATTCAGCGTCTGTGTAATGTCGAGCATGGGAGAGAGTTTGACCATCACCCACGTGGATTTGGCCAACAACAATTGTTGTATGGCTGCTATGTCCGGTTCGCAGTCGCTGATGGCAACCACCTTTTTCCCTGTATTATCCCTGCGGGCCGGGTCGATGAATAACAGGTCCTGCCTTGATAACGTAGCGAGATACGCAGTGGACTCTGCTTGTATCACCTTGGCATTTTCCAAGCCTAACAGAGGAAAGTTATATCGAGCCAGTTCGCATAGTTCAGCTTGTTTCTCCACATAAGTCGCTTGATTCATTTGTTTGGCCAAATGATAGAAATCAACTCCCAATCCTCCGGATAAGTCGGTCATGCTTCCACCTATAATATATTGGGGGATAAGTCCGGCTTTATAGCGTGCAGTTATTTCTGAAGAGCATTGCTCCATAGACAAATGTTTGGGATATCGGATTTCTGTATGTTTCCACCAAGAGGGCAACTTGGTCCGGGCGGTTTGACGGGCTGCGATTTGACAGATAGCCTCTGTCATTTCCACTTGTGGGAAACGACTGCTTTGCAATGCCAGTTGATGAATGTCTTCGTCGGCATGTTGAAGGATAAAGTCGCGTGTCTCAGGCCTAAGCTCTTTCATTGAACGTTGCTACCGTGCTTTATGAAGAAAAAAAGCCGCTACAAATAGTTTTGTAACGGCTCAGAAATTACTTTTCAATGGAGTGGGCCATCTAGGGCTTGAACCTAGGACCTCCAGATTATGAGTCTGTTGCTCTAACCAACTGAGCTAAAAGCCCTTGCTTCCATCTGTAATCAGATTTGCGTTGCAAAGATAGAGCTTTTGGATGATATGAGCAAATCTTTTCGCGCTTTTTTAAAGTTCTTTGTCTATAAAAGTACAAAATCCGCTCTTTGCACTTGAAAATCTGCTGCCCAACAGAAGTTCGTTTGCTGGGCAGCAGATTCTCTTCCGCTGGGCAGCAAAAAATGCTCTGCTGCCCAGCAGATTTCTGAGAGCGACCGGCAGAATTTAAACAGCGGTTCGCGGGATAAACTTTGTGGGTTTCTTTGTCATGCTGTCGAAATTGTAGAATGATAAATGTTAGGGAAGTAAATGTTTGAATTACAAATACTTGAATGGTAATTCCCGTTTAAAAGCAAAACATTTCTTGTCATGCTGAGCGGAGCCGAAGCATCTTTTTGTTTTGTTCTTTTTAAAAAGATTCTTCGACTCCGTAAACTCCGCTCAGAATGACAACGCGGATGGTGGATGACAATTCGGAATATTTCTTCATTCTATCATGCCGAGCGCAGCCGAAGCATCTTCAGAGTATAGCAAGAGTATCTTAGCTGTCCCCCTGTTTTAGGGGGACGAGCGAAGCGGAGGGGGTACAAAAGTAAGCGGAGTAATCAACGTTTTATTCACCCCTCAGTCCTTCGGACAGCTCCCCTAAGACAGGGGAGCATTTGGGCGTACGGTTTTAAACAGTGTGGGGTATTTCTTTTTTCTTTCTCCATCCTTTCTCCACACTTTCTTGGTGAGCGCACCCGAATCATCTTTGAGTTTTGCCGGCGTTCTCAAATTCTTTTGCTATATTCTGAGATCCTTCGACTTCGCCTTTGGCTCCGCTCAGGATGACAAATGCCGGAATGACAACGCGGGAAAGACGAATGACGATGTGGGAGGGCGGATGAAAGCCGAGAATTGTAGCTCGCTCAGAGCGATTTATGGATATTAATCGGTCTTAAAAGATAAAAAGACTGGAAAAATTTTGCAATTGTTTTTTTTTTTTACCTTTGCGGCGTGATGTTCCGTAAAGAGTGATTTTTGAATGAATATTTGTAAAGAAATAAACTCTTTTTGCAATCGAAAGGAGATAAATATTAACCAATTAAAATAGAGATTATGTTGAAGAAGATTTTAATGTTTTTGCTTGTAGCTTGCATGGCTGCACCGATGGTTTATTCTCAAAACAAAGCGTTGGAGAAAGCTCGTAAGAAAGAGTTTAAGACCAAAATGAAGGAATATAAAAAAGAGGGTTGGAAACTTTTTGCCAGCTCCCGCAGTTTGGATGTCGCTCTGTTGACCCATTACGACAAGCTCAATACAATGGGCGAAGATGCTTTTGAAGTGACCGGTATCGCTTCTAAGTTCAAGTCTAAGAACGTTGGAAAGCAAATGGCTCAAAACAGTGCTTGCGTGTCGTATGCATCTCAGGCCGGCAGTCACGTAAAAGGTCGTGTGATAAGCGACCTCTTTGGCGATGGAGTAGACCCGACCGGAGAGTTCGATCGTTTCTATGCGGCTTACGAGCGTTTGGTGGAAAAAGAGATTAAAGGTGAGTTGATGGAGTCCTATTCTGTTATACGCGAGAATGGGGACGGCACTTACGAATTGCAGACCTTCTTTATCGTGAGCGAGGCTGCAGCAAGCAAAGCCCGCATGCGTGCTTATGAAAATGCACTGAAAGAGAGCGAAGCTGCCCAACGTTATGGCAACAAGGTGGCCGACTTTGTTCGCGAAGGATTTAAGGGAGAATAATCTCCTTATATATAATAAGGTGATTGACTTTCGCAAGTAGAATTTTCGAAGGAGTTATAGGAGATAAAGGAGTTATCGGCTCTTCGAGCCTAAGGAGTTAGAGCCATAGGTTTGGCAAACGCATAAGCAAAACATTCGTTTTTTACGCTCCGCTCAAGGACACTGCTCCTTTAACTCCTGAAAGTTGAGCTTGCGAAACTTAAATAAAATATAATAGAATCGAAGAAAATAATATATGAAAAGATCCGTTTGGATGCTTTTACTTCTTCTTCTCAGCTCTGTGTCGGTCTTGGCGCAGAGCTGGGAGAGTTTTAAAACGAATCCTGATTATTTGTGTGGCGAGGGTTGGGGAGCATCTTTGGCAGAGGCCGACAATGCAGCGCTGGCCGCATTGGTGAGTAGCATTTCTGTTTCGGTTAGCCACGAGTTTGTCATAACGGAAGAAGAGATGTCCGACAAATCCGGATTCAATGCATCTTCCTATGTTGACTCCAAAATCAAGACCTATACGCAGGGAACATTGAACAATACCAAGCAGATGATTATCTCCAACGAGCCGGATGCCCATGTATTCCGCTACATGCATCGGAGTGAGTTGGGCAAAGTTTTTGAGGCACGGCGCGTCAAAGCATTGGACTATGTCGCTTCAGCTGTCAAGAGCGAGGAGGCGGGAAAAGTGGACATTGCCTTGCGTTATTACTATTGGGGATACATGCTGTTGATGTCGTTACAAAATCCGACCAAAGTCACTTATACCGATAAGGACGGGAGCGAACACTTGTTGCAAACTTGGATACAGGAACGTATGAATGCGATATTTGATGATTTGCGCGTGAAAGTAACCCGTGTGCAAGGAGGCAATGTGGATTTGTATTTCACATTCAGAAACAAACCGGTTCAGAATCTGGATTACACCTATTTCGATGGCTCCGCATGGAGTGCTATCTATAGTGCGCGTGACGGACGGGGTACGTTGGAGGTTCGTCCCGGAACTTCCACCGAGAATCTCCACCTGAAGTTTGAATTCGAATACCGAGGCGAATCCCAAATAGACAAAGAGGTGGAGAGTGTGATGGCTGTAGTCAAGGGAATTCCTATGCGCAAATCGTATGTGCATGTATCCGGAGAGCCGGCAGTGGCAGAAACAAAACAAGCTTCTTTGTCACCCGCACCCCAAACGCATGCTGGGGAAAATGTCACTCCTGTTTCAACGTCTCATACCGTTTCAACCTCCGAATTAACCACCTTGGAGGATGCAGCAGACTATCAAAAGGTGGTCGACCGCGTGGTGCAAGCCATCCTTTCCCGAAGCTACAGTGATGTGGGCGATTGTTTTACGGAGTATGGCCGACAGGTTTACGATACCCTGATTACTTACGGCAAAGCCAGGCTGATGGGGAATACCCAATGCAGCTTTTATCGTTGCGGCGATGAGGTCATCGGGCGTAGCGTACCGATGAGTTTCTCCTTTAGAAACGGTGCTCGCAAGAGCTTTGTCGAGCAGGTGGTGTTTACCTTTGATAGCCAAAGCAAGCGAATCAGTAACCTCTCCTTCGGATTGGGCGAACAGGCCGAGCAGGACATTTTGCAGAAAAGCGAATGGCCGGAGACTGCCCGTACTTCACTGATGAATTTCCTGGAAAACTACAAAACGGCCTATTCCTTGAAACGGTTGGGCTATCTTCGGGATATATTTTCGGACGATGCCATTATCGTGACCGGTAAGGTGGTTCATAAAATGGAGCGTGTGACTAGTGGAGACGGGCAAAGCAAATGGCAAAACAACCGCTACGTAAAGCTTACCCGACAGAGCAAAAGCCAATACATGACCAACCTGGAGCGTAGCTTCAGGTCCAAAGAGTTCATCAATATCCGTTTTGCAGACAACGAAGTCAAGCGTGTGGGACGCAGCGAAGACAACGTTTATGGAATCCAGATTCGGCAAGACTATTTTTCCAATAATTATGGGGATTCCGGCTATCTCTTTCTGATGGTCGACCTCAAGGACCCCAAGAAACCGATGATCGAGGTGCGTACATGGCAGGAGGAAAAAGACCCGAATTTCGGAGTCATAGGCGCCGGACATTTTTGATTATATATAATTAAGGTGGAAATCATGAAACAGAGAACTGCAAAATTCTTTCTTGTATTCTTTATCGGTTTGATACCCTCGTTTGTATTCGGGCAAAACGAAACAAAAAGTTTTGAGGAATTTCGTAGCCGGATGCTGGAGGATTTTCAAACTCATCGGAAGCGTATTTTTGACGATTATCATACTTTTCTATCCGGCGTATGGCGCGATTATGAGGCGTTTCGGGCAGCCCCCTCTCCTTTTGTCGCGCCTAAACCGGCCGAACAACCCCGCTTACCGCAAGATAAACCGTTGCCTAAGTTGTCGAATCCGGTACAGCCGGACATCCCGTCAGTAGAACCGGGTATACCGGAAGAGGAACTTCCCGCTCCCGGTTTGCCGAAGAAACCGGTTACTCCGATTGTACCTCCGCAACCGGTTACTCCTTCGGTCGATAACGTCAAAGTCTCCTATTATGGATTGACCCTTCAGATTCCGCGTGTCTCTTTGGTCGTTCTCCGTTCTTTGTCGGGGGAGGATTTGGCGGCAGCCTGGAAACAGCTTGCTGCTTCTGCTACTTTGAAGCAGGCTGTGAAAAATTTGAAACAAAAAGCAGAATGGCTGGCTTTGCCCGACTGGTTCGTATTGGAACTGGTCAATGCCTACGCCAAAGAGTTGGCCGGCGGACAACAGACCGATGCCTCGGTGTTGTTGGTGCACCATCTGCTTTCGTCCATGAATTACGATGTTCGCTTGGGGCGTTCCGACAAAGGATTGTTGTTGTTGGTCAATATGAAGCAGATGGTTTATGCCCGAAACTTTGTGACCATAAACGATGTACGTTACTACATCTGTTTGCGTGAAGGAAGCCGGCGATTGAGTACGTGCGACTTGCCGGTTGATGCAGACTTGGGAAAGAGTTTCGACCTGTTGGTTCGGCAAGCGCCTAAGATTCCGGCACGAAAGCAGGCCTTTAGTGTGGGTAACGGGCGCTTGAGCGTCTCGGACAGTGTCGATGCCAACTTGGTGGAGATGTTCCGACACTATCCTCAAATGCCGATACCCTGTTATGCGGCATCCTCTTTGCAGACCGATTTACGCGCCTCGATAGTCAGTCAGTTGCGTACACAGATTCAGGGGTTGCCGAAATTGGAGGCAGTGAATGCTTTGCTTCATTTTGTCCAGTCATCGTTTCAGTATGCTACGGACGACCAGCAGTTCGGCTACGAGAAGCCCTTCTTTCTGGAAGAACTTTTCTATTGGCCGAAGTGCGATTGTGAAGACCGTTCGGTGCTCTATGTCTATCTGTTGCGCGAATGTTTGGGATTGGAGTGTCACTTGATCAATTTCCCCGGACACGAATGTGCGGCAGTCTGTCTGTCGGAGGGTGTAAAAGGCACCTATTATGAACACGAAGGCTGTCGGTTCTATATCTCCGACCCGACCTATATCGGAGCGGACACCGGCATGTGTATGCCCGACTATCAATCCGTTTCGCCGAAAGTTGAAAAATGGTATTAAAATAACTAACAAACTAAATATGATAAGTTTAAATAAACAAAAGGTTCTTCTCTTTTGGGGAATGTGGCTGTTTCTTTGTGTCGGTTTATGGGCACAGAACAGCATGCACGTACGTTCTTTCAAAGAAGATCCGACAGATCTTAGTGCACGCCGCCATCCTAAAAAAGACAAGATGAACGGAAATAATTGTGCATTGATAAAAGTAATCACGACTCAAAAGGGATTCACGTTTGACATCGGCTCCTCGTTAGTCGTAGAGAGTGTGGAAGAGAAAGTGGCAGAGGTTTGGGTGTATGTGCCTGAGGGAACAGCCAAGATAAACATCAAACATCCTCATCTGGGGCAATTGTCTGATTATTTTTGGTTCCCAAGTCCGCTTAAATCGTTAACCACGTACCGTCTGGAATTGGATGCCGGAAAGATAGTGACCATCGTACAGGATGATGTTCGGCAACAGTATCTGAATGTACGTTTGGAACCCAAAGATGCCAGCCTGGAGATTAACAACGAAGTGTGGATACCGGATGCCAATGGAGTGGCCAGCAAGTATGTCAACTTTGGCGAGTACACCTATCGGGCTACTGCTCCGATGTATCATCCGGCGGTAGGAACCATTACGGTGAACGATCCGGACAATCCGCAGGAACTGACGCTTCGTCTTCGCCCCAATTATGGATTTTTGCAAGTCGATGCTTCTACGGCCGATATGCGTGGCGCATTGGTGTATGTAGACGGAACTCGAATTGGAACGATACCCGTTAAATCCGGTCGGTTGGAGAGTGGTACACATCGCTTGCGGGTCGTGAAAGAGTTGTATAAGCCATACGAGCAGACGGTTACGATTCCCGATAGTCTGACCCTGACGGTGAAGCCGGAGTTGACTCCGAACTTTGCCGTGACACACTTGAGTGTTGCCGACAATGCCGAGATTTGGATCAACGGAGAGAAGAAGGGAACCGGTTCGTGGAGCGGTCCATTGGAAGCCGGAACGTATCGGTTTGAAACCCGGAAAGCAGGACATCGTCCGGTCGTTCAGACCGAATTGATACAGGAAGAGAGTCGGGAACGCCGCATTACCCTGCGTGCTCCGGACCCCATTTATGGCTCTATCAACATCACATCCCAACCGATGGGAGCGATGATTTACATCGATGGCAAGGAAATGGGAACTACTCCGCGTGTGGTACGCAACGTGTTGATTGGAAACCGCAAAGTGGAGATACGTAAAGCAAATCATACCGGTATAGAGAAACGGGTTGTAGTTGAAGAAAACAAGATGGCCGAAGTAAAAGCTGTGTTGAGCAACGTGGCGAAAGTAAAGGTGACGACAACAGATTATTCCAACTATTCCAGCATTTATATTGACGGTAAGTTGAGGGGGAAGGGGCCTTTGGAGATAGAACTTCCTTGCGGTATGCATCAGTTTAAAGCGACTTACGATGGCTACAAGCACAACGATTGGGAAGGCTCGACTACGGTGAATGTCAGTGAGAGGACTCCGGTCATCGCCATCTTGATGAAGAAACTCCCGCGCAACTATGTGAAGAAGACCCACTTCTATATCGAAGGAGACTTTCAGGCAGGTGGATTCATGGGATATGGCGGAGCGTTGGGCTTTTATGCCAATCATATCAATGTGGAAGCCGGCGTGTTGTTTAATCTTGCGGATCCGGTTGAACTTCATTGGTATGAATACACGGGTAAATGGAAGTATTCGGATTATTATGAATCTTCCATGCGTATTCATTTGAAAGCCGGTTACGGCATTCGTTGCGGACGCCGCATTCAGCTGACTCCGCAAATCGGTGCCGGCTATCTTACTCTTTCTAGTAACGACTATCATGATGAGTCGTATGCGATACAATGGATTGGTTCGTTGCGAATGACGTGGTCTTTTCTGCCTTGGTGTCAGTTGGTATTGACTCCGGAATATACCGGAGTGGTCGATGAAGGATCATTCTTTGAGAAAGCCGGTGCTGCAAGCAAAGAGATCAAAGGATGGAAAGAGGGTTTCAATATCAAAGCCGGTTTAGCAATTTATTTCTAACAAACACATAAATATTGAAGAGATAATGAAACTGATAAATTCTATATGGATACCGATCGCGATTGGACTCTGTACCGTTGTGATAGGTTGCGAAGATAATTATGACGAGAGTAACCCTCTCTTTACCAGCGAATTGCAGTTGCTGTTATCCTCGCAGTCCGTAGAGTTGTCTTCTACGGGTGATGAACGAGTAGTGACGCTTACTACCAATTGTCAATGGAGTGCAAAGTCTGATGCTGCGTGGTTGACTCTTGCCCAATCGTCCGGCGAGGGTACTTGCGGCTTGTTGTTGACAGCAGCAGACAACCCCACTACAATCGAGCGGGTAGCCAACGTAACGTTCACAGCTAAAATCCTGAATCTTCAACAGACATTGACAGTCACACAAAAGGGACGCTATTTGAATATTCCTTTTTCGGTGGTTAATATCTATTCCCAGGGAGGAGAAGTGCGGTTGACTTTGGATACTGATGGACGCTTGGAGGTCTCTTCTTCTGAGAACTGGCTGTCTGCGACTATTGAAAATGGAAACACGTTGGTATTGAATGCCGGAGAGCTTTCTTCCGAAGAGGAGCGCGAGGCACAGGTGGTTGTTTCTGTGGTCGGATTGACTTCCGGAGAATTGAAACAGGTTATAACCGTGAAACAACGAAATGTGAAAGGGGTTGGACGCGAAGATTTTGAAACGGATGAAAATTGGAATTAAATAATCAAAAGATAAAGAAAGATATGAATACTGAAAGATTCAGAACAATTGTAGGTTATATGGCAATGTGGTTTTTGGTCATTGTGGTATTCTCTTGTTCAAATGAGGATAATGCACCTTTTGTACAACCGGAAACTCCCGAAACTTCGCAACGGGTTGGTTATGAAGCTGTGTTGAATTTCGCAAACGGGAAGCCTGTTTTTGATCAAGCGGGAGAAACGCGTGCATACAGCAATGTATGGCCTGATGGAGCAAGGCTCTATCTTCAGTTTTACAACGGTTCTTCCCGCGTGGATGGATTGGCGGTTTATTCTTCTGCAACCGACAGTTGGTCGGTAAACTATTACGGAACCATTGCCAAAGGGGTACAGTCCACGTGCGAAGTATATTACTTCGAGAACGCAGGTACGGTTACTTACGAGAGTGTGGACCTGACTCCCGAGACAGCCGTTTTTTTCGACAAGGCCGGAACCTATATCTATGAGAACGGAACCGTGATTCTTTCTGCACAATTGGCTGCATTGACAGGCCGTTTGCGTTGGAAAGGAACGGCTTCGCAAGAGTTCTCATATACGGGATTGACTTGTTATATCGGCTACAACATTGCCACAAATACCCTCTCAACGCAGGATGCAGAGATTACGCAAACCGTTTCGACCGATGGCTATTCGCCCTATGTCTATGGAACGTTCACCGATGCGCTCCAATTGACAGTGGAATCCGATGAAGCTGGTGAGGTGGCTTACTGCAAAACGTTCGACAGCTCCGTTTTGGCCAGGGGAAAGAGTGGATTCATGAATGTTCCGGTAATGGAGTCGTGCAACGGATGGACGATTGTGACTCCCGAAACCACGAAAACCTTTACTGTGAGCGGTGTGTCATTTAATATGATACGTGTAAAGAAAGGTACGTTTACGATGGGAGCCACCAGTGAGCAGACGGGAGCATTTAGCGATGAGAAACCGGCTCATACCGTGACGTTGACTTCGAGCTACTATATGGGGGAAACGGAGGTGACGCAAGAGCTTTATCAGGCCGTAGTGGGTAGTAACCCTTCTACTTATTCGGGAACGCAAAAGCCGGTAACAGATGTCAGTTGGAACGATTGCCAGACATTCATCACCAAGCTGAACAACTTGACCGGATTGACTTTCCGCCTGCCGACCGAAGCGGAATGGGAATATGCTGCACGAGGCGGAAGTAAATCCAAAGGATACCAGTATAGCGGAAGCAATACGATTGGAGATGTGGCATACTATTTGGATAATAATGAATTCTTCTGTTCAGGTGCTACAAATGTAAAGTCCAAGTCTCCGAACGAATTGGGCTTGTATGACATGAGCGGGAATGTATCGGAATGGTGTCAGGATTGGTACGGTTCCTATAGCAGTTCGGCCCAGACGAATCCTACGGGTCCGACATCCGGCTCTAGTCGCGTTATTCGTGGGGGCGCTTTTGTGAGCTATGCTTGGGGCTGTCGCGTGGCTAACCGGGGCAGCTTTACGCCTTCGTACGCGTGCAACAACAACGGCTTCCGCTTAGTCCTTTCAGGTTTTCACTAAAAAACAAGAAGAAATAAAAAAACAAGAAATTCTTTTTGAGGTTTCCACAGAAGCGGCCAAAATTGAAAAAGGCCGCTGATGGGGAAGCCTCGAAAAGAATTTGGACTTACAACGATTGATATGCAAATCAAAACATTCAAAATCCCTTTGGGAGATACATCCGGGATGGAGGAAGAACTGAATAAATTTCTTCGTACTCATCGGGTACTGAAGCTGGAACGCTCGTTTTGTTTGGATGGAAGTGGTTTTCTGGCTGTTTGTGTGGAATATCTGGAGGGCGAGCTCAAAACGGAAAACGGGGCAAAGCCGGTCAAGAGGGATGTGACCAAAGACCTGACGGAGCAAGAGATGGATTTGTATGAACGCTTTCGAAAGAAACGGCGTGAATTGGCTGCTGAAAAGAGTCTGCCGGCATACATGGTGTTTACGGATGCCGATTTGGCGGTGTTGGCCAAGCAACAGGAACTGACGTTGGAAAACATTCCTTTTTTGGGGAGCGGCAAAACATTCTTGTTCATGTTGAACGTAGTCGAAACATAAACAAGTATAGTAAAAGAGCCAGGAGGCCTAAAGGAATTTGTATCTCGTTATTTCCTTATAGCAGAATTTTTAAGAAACATTTCTACCCCTTTGCGGACGGAGTCTAAACCGAAATCTTCCGGATGAATCTCTTGAAGCGGGAGCCAAAATGTTTCTGCTACATCATCGTTTGCTGATAATTTATTTGTGGGAATGATTTCGCATAGAAAGAAGAGGTCGAGTGTATGCACCAGGAAATCGCTGTAGAGATAGGTGTTGGGCAGGGAAAAGAGGTAGCGGACCCGGAGGATGTCGAGTCCCGTTTCTTCTTTAATTTCACGGGCAATACCTTCTTCTGCTGTCTCATGCATATCGATGAATCCTCCGGGGAGATCGAGTGTTCCTTTGGCCGGATTCTTTCCTCTTCTGCAAACCAATAGTTCGCCTGTCGTGTTTTGGATAAAGGCAACGGTGGCTGCACAGGAATTGAAATAATAGATGAAATGACAGTCAGCGCATTGTTTGGCCTTTTCATCGTGTACGTGGAAATTTGCAGAGCCACATACCGGACAGAAACTGAATTTGTCTAGGGGGTGTTGCATATCGTGAAAGAATTTAACGGTTTTGGAATTCCCGGATAATGGATAGAATGTCATCTCCATATTTATTTGCACTTCGTTGACCGAAATAGGGGACTTCGATCAGTTCTTTGAGGGTCGTAGGCTGTGAATTACTCATGTAAATGAGTGCTTTTTGTTGTAGGATGGTATATGCCGGCAGATTTATCTCGATACTTTTTTTCTTTCTCCACTCTTTCAACGCCTGGAATAGGAGGGGATTCTTGATGTCGGAAGGAATCAGCGAGGCAGCCGCAACCTTATTCTTTTTCCGGGTCTTGGAATTATCTTTGTTTTTCTGAGTTGGCAATTCTTCCAATTTGAGCATTAACTGAGCTTTGTAACGGAGGTAATCTGTAATGCTGAAATCGGTAATGGAATAATGGAGTAAGATTTCTTTCTTGAAGGTATAGTCTTCTTGTAAGGTTTGTAATGTATTGTTCCAACGTTGACGCAATTGTTTGTTGTCGGTCTCAATTGTGCTGCAATTCAAGAGGTTTTCCAACAGGTTTGACAAGGAGCCGGAAAAATAGCCGGCAGCTTTATGGATGCGTTCTTGAAGAATCGGGCTGTCGGCACATTCCTTTCTATCCATGATTAAGTGGAGATACTGGTTCTGGAACTTCTTTGCAATCGAGATGATGTCGGTATCTATAGCCTCGATGCATGTCTTGTATTGTTGGAGTAGTTCAGGATAAAGCCGATAGAAATGTTCGTCCAATATACGAGTTGAACTGAGAAGTCCGTATTGGATATTGTTGAAATTGAACAATTCGTTTAACAGGCGTTTGAAATAGTCTGTTTGTAGTTTGCAGAATTCTTGTTCGGCTCTTTCTGTTTGCTCTTGTTTGGTCTTTAGGAAACGATCTATAGAGGTGTCGTTAATGATTGCATGGGGGAGAATCGGGTTTGCCAATACGATTCCTTGCAGGGTCTTGCATCGACTTAGTGCGACATATACCTGTCCGTGTGCAAAGGAAGAAGCGACATCGATTACGGCTTTTTCAAACGTAAGTCCTTGACTCTTGTGTATGGTAATGGCCCATGCCAGTCGAAGGGGATATTGTTTAAAGGTCCCTTCTATCTCCTCAGTGATTTCTTTTGTTTCCGGATTGAGTGTATATCGTGTATTGTTCCATGTCATGGGTTCTATGTCGAACTTTTTACCGTCACTGTCGCAGATAACGGTGATGGAACTGTTTGACAGAGAGTGTATATGTGCTATTTTCCCGTTATAAAATCTTCGTTCGGCTGTATCGTCATTTTTGATGAACATGACTTGTGCTCCTTGTTTTAGCGTGAAGGTTTCTTCTGCCGGATAGGAATTTTCGGGGAAATTGCCTGTAACCTCAGCTCGGTAGGAATAAGATATGCGGTCAAGGGCATTCAATTGTTCGTTGTTGTAATGTGTGGCACTATGGTTGTGGGTTGTCAATCGAATATAGCCATCTCTATTTTGGGTCTTGAAGTTGGGAAGGTATCGTTCGTTGAGTTTGGCCAGTAACGAATCGGAAATATTTCCTTGTCGTATGGCGTTGAGAATTCGGATGAATTCTTGATTGGTCTGGCGATAAACATTTTGGAGTTCAATCGTTATAAATCCTTTTTCACGAAGTGCTTTGCTCCCGAAAAAGTAGAGCGTATCATAGTGTTGTTTTAACAATGATTCTTCCTCTTCTTTAATCACCGGAGATAGTTGTTGCAGATCGCCAATCATGAGTAGTTGTACTCCTCCGAACGCTTGGTGTCTGTCTCTATAACGGCGCATGACGGAGTCTATCGCATCCAGCAGGTCAGCCCTGACCATGCTGATTTCATCAATAACCAATAGGTCTATACTCTGTAGAATATGCTTTTTCTCTTTGCTAAATCGGTGTTTGCTTTTCTCTTCGTGAAAAGTCGTTCCGGGGATGTAGGGAGAAAAAGGTAATTGGAAAAGAGAGTGTATGGTAACTCCTTCGGCATTGATGGCTGCAACACCGGTTGGAGCAACAACAACCATGCGTTTGGGACTTAATTCTTTGAGCTTGCGAAGAAACGTGGTTTTCCCGGTTCCGGCTTTTCCGGTTAAGAAGATGTTTGTATCTGTTTGCTCAATGAATTTCCAAGCTAATGTGAGCTCTTTGTTATCCGCTGTTTGCATGAAAGTTTAGAAATAAATTCGAAAAATAAAAGAGGGTGTGGTTCTGTTGAAAGGGCTGTACCAAAATACATTTTTTGTTTAGAACACAGAGACACAGAGTCGCAAAGAAATTTTCCTAATCAGATAATCAGGGAGTTATAGAAAGTATTAAGTGTCTCCGGGTCTCTGTGTTCTATAAAAAGTTAATTATGACATCCCCCTCAGATGACTCTACAATCTGTGGGGTAGAAAGCTATACGATTTCGATTCCGGCTTGTTTGCAAAGTTCCAAACCTAAATCTTTAAGCTTGAATTTTTGTATTTTTCCACTGCCGGTCATGGGGAATTCTTTGACGAAAAAGATATATTTGGGGATTTTATAGCGTGCAATTTTTCCTTCACAGAATTCGCGAACGTCAAATTCGTTCATCTCAACTCCTTCGTGGAGGATGATGAATGCTCCTACAGCCTCACCATATCTTTGGGATGGAATACCGGCGACTTGTATATCCTTTATACCATCCATTTGATAGAGGAATTCTTCGATTTCACGTGGGTAAATATTCTCACCTCCTCGAATAATCATATCTTTGATTCGGCCGGTGATTCTATAATTGCCGTTTTCATCTTTAATACCTAAATCTCCGGAATGAAGGAAACCGTTTTCATCGATTACTTCTGCAGTGGCTTCGGGATTTTTGTAGTATCCCTTCATTGTGTTGTATCCTCTGTTACACATCTCACCTTGAACACCGATAGGGCATTCTTCTCCGGTTTCCGGATCTAGAACTTTTACTTCTGTAAATTCAAAGTCGCGTCCAACAGTGGTGCATCTTACGTCAAATGGGTCGTCTATGCGTGTGTGGGTCATTCCGGGTGAGGCTTCGGTCAGTCCGTAGACGCTGGTTACTTTCATGAACATCTTTTCTTCAACCTGTTTCATCAGTTCACCAGGGCAAAGTGAACCGGCCATGATGCCAACTCGCAAACTGGACATGTCAAACATGTGAAACATCGGGTGGTTTAATTCTGCAATAAACATGGTGGGTACACCATATACAGAAGTACACCGCTCTTTGTGAATAGATGCTAGCACCACTAAGGGGTCGAAACGTTCAACCATTACTTGAGTACAACCGTGAGTCAGGCAATTCATGGTTGCCAATACCACTCCGAAGCAATGGAACAGAGGGACACACACACACAATTTATCATTGGCGGTGAATTTCATGTGTTCGCCTGTTAGAAAGCCATTGTTTGCAATGTTGTGATGGGTTAACATCACCCCCTTGGGAAATCCTGTCGTTCCGGACGTGTATTGCATGTTTACAACATCGTGGCAATTGACTTCTTTTTTGGCTTCTGTAAGTATGTTTTCGTCTATATTGCTTCCTAATAGTAAAATTTCCGGTGTATTGTACATTCCCCTATATTTTTCCTGTCCGATGTATATGACATTCTTCATACAGGGAAAACGTTTGCTTTTCAGAAAGCCTCTTTGACAAGTACGTAATTCCGGCAACATGGCGTATACCATGTTGACAAAATCATCGTTTCCACGATCTCCATTTACGATGCAAAGGGTATGCATGTCGGAGTTTTGGCACAGATACTCCAATTCAGCCTGTTTGTAGTTTGTATTTACAGTGACAGCAACTGCTCCGATTTTAGCGCAAGCATAAAGGAATGTTAACCAATCAGGTACATTTCCAGCCCATATACCGACATGGGTTTCCCGTTTGACTCCAATGGCCAATAAGCCTTTAGCCATGTTGTCTACCCGTTCATTGAAGTCTTTCCACGTGAAGCGTAGATTACGATCTGAATATACAATGTATTCTTTATCAGGAGAGGTTTCAGCCCAATGTTCTAACCAATCTCCAAGGGTTCTGTTTGATAATTCCATATTGTGCTAAAATCAAATGGGGGTATAAACAACAGCAAGTATTTTAGCTGCTTGTCCTTCAAATCCGTGTACATGGTGCGGAACGATAGAATCATAATAAATGGTGTCTCCGGCTTCAATGACATATTTTTGCTTACCGTGAGCAATTTCTATAATTCCTTCCAATACGTATATAAATTCCTCGCCCTCGTGTGAGGAGAGAGTATATTCTGTATTGTTTACCTTTTCAATCTCTACAATAAAAGGTTCCATGTGTCTGTCTGCTTTTGATTTAGAGAGTGAACTGTAATGCATGTGGGTACGTGCGTCCATTGCATTGTTAGAGAAGCTTATGGTGTCATTTGTTTCTTGTTTTCTGCAGACTACGGCTCCTAATGCTGTTTGATCGTCCAAGAATGTTCCTAATCTGGCTCCCAAAGCTCGTGCTATTTTGATTAGTGGAGCTAATGATGGTATGTCGACATTGTTTTCGATGCGTATGACTTGTTCTTCCGATAATCCGGAACGTTCAGCCAATTCTTGAACGCTGATTTCTCTTGCAGTGCGGAGAGATTTTATTTTTTCACCAACAATTTTTGTATTATTCATATTTTAAATTTAATAATGCTTATATAATCTGATTAATTGTATTGTTAATTTTGTGGTAGTCAATCTCTTACATATACCTTGAACTGTTGTTGGGGTAGATGCACGATATAAAAACCACTCTCTTTTATAGGTATTTTGAATGTATTGCTATCTGTTACGGCTTTGGCAATAAGAAGGCCGGAGGTTGTATATACGGTTACGGGTTGATTATTTATTTGACAGTTGATAATAATGTACCCATTCTCAGCCGTTACGATTGTGGATGTAGGTCGATCAATAGTTTTTATAGAGGATGCCAAATCGCTGATTTGGAAAAATAAGTTCCATCCTTCTGCTATTCGGTAATCTTCTATAGATGATTCCGGTACGTGTAAATAGCATGTTTCGGTATTTACCGTAGAAAAGCTTTTTTCGGAGCAGACAGGCGGTGTGGTTGATTCGCAGACAATGCGTTGCAAAGCTGTACACCCCTTGAACGCATAATCGGCTATTTCAGCAGTACGTGATTTCAACTCAATTCTTTCCAAGTTGCTACATCCGTCAAAAGCGGCATATCCGGCAGCCGTGAATGTTCGTTGCGTTACGATGGTTTTAAGATGAATAGCTCCGCTGAAAGCAAAAGGATGAATGATGCGAGTTCCGGATGGAGTCGTATAGTCACTAGCCGTATTTCCGATCGGATATGCAATGATTTCAGAGCGTGCATAATTCATGAGGGTATTGCTGATTACACGATACTTTCTGTTTCCACTATCTGATGTAAATTCTGCAAGTGATGCACATCCATAAAATGGAGCATATCCGATAGATGCAACGTTTGGGGGCAAGAAGAACTGTTTCAGGTTGCTACACTGATTGAATGCATTGTTGCCT
>JAFUNW010000133.1 GCA_017472905.1 Bacteroidaceae bacterium | reverse complement strand
TATTTCCGTTTCGACGGGTTTCTACTTTCAGTATATGCAACTTTCCATGCTTTGTACACTTGCAAAAAAGAGAATTTTTTTGAGGGATTTCGAGTTGAATATGACCTATTTAGAATCATCTTTCCGTAAACCCGCTAGATACACATTGTGATTTTGCCGGATGTCAGATTCGAAAGTCACCTTGCGTGGCAGGATGTTCAACTTTAGCATAAATCTATTGACAAGAGGAGGTGCGTTGGAGTATTCTAATGTAAATATTTAAATTTTTTAAGTTAGGGGTGAAAAGATGATTAACTTTTCTTGCAAATAAAATTGGAATATGTGGTAGTGCTACGATATCGTTGTACTATTGCACCATTGCAAGAAAGTTATCAGGCTATTCACTCATAATATAGTTTTAGCGCCACTTTACGGAGTGGTGTTGTTATGCTATGACGAGCCGCAAGAATTAGCTTTCTTGCGGCTCTTATTATTTTGATGAAAGGACGTGTAGAAATGAGCAACACAGACTTGGTTGTTACACATGATTTGCTCCATATAAAGTCGGCAGTGTCCGGCGAGCTTTATATGGAGTAATAAATCGCTGTGACACCGACTTTGTATAAATCAAAATGCAAAGGAGGATATTTCTAATGTCAATGATTAAAGTGGAAAATCTCACATTTTCCTATCCTACAAGCTACGATAATATTTTTGAGAATGTCAATTTTCAGATTGACACTGATTGGAAACTGGGTTTTGTTGGGAGAAACGGCAGAGGAAAAACAACATTTCTCAACCTTTTACTTGGGAAATTTGAACATAGCGGGAAAATCATATCATCCGTCCAGTTTGATTATTTTCCGTATCATGTTGCCGATAAAAAACGATTCACGGAAGAAATATTGCAAGAGATTTGCCCATTAGCTGAAGAGTGGGAACTTATGCGTGAACTTTCCTATCTAGACGTGGATTCTGATGTGCTTTGGCGTTCCTTTGACACGCTTTCCAACGGCGAGCAGACAAAAGTTTTACTTGCTGCCCTATTCCTCAACGAGGGGCATTTCTTGCTGATTGATGAGCCAACAAACCACTTGGATACAAATGCCCGTGAAATGGTGTCGGCATATCTGCGGAAGAAAAAAGGCTTTATCCTAGTGTCACATGACCGTCGCTTTTTAGATGGTTGCGTTGACCATATCTTGTCACTGAACAGAACAAACATCGAGGTACAAAGCGGTAATTTTTCGTCTTGGATGGTAAATTTTGAGCGGCAGCAGGAATTTGAACAGGCCCAGAATGAACGGTTGCAAAAGGACATCAATCGTTTGCGGCAAGCATCAAAACGCGCGTCAGTATGGTCTGATCGAGTAGAAGCATCAAAGATTGGTGCAGCAGATAAAGGCTATGTCGGCCACAAAGCCGCAAAAATGATGAAGCGTTCAAAGTCAATAGAGGCCCGACAGGAAAAAGCAATCGAGCAAAAATCGGCACTCTTGAAAAACACAGAGAGCACAGAGCATTTAAAAATACTGCCACTAGAGCATTACGCTGAAACGTTTGCGTCTTTTTCAGAGGTTGCGGTCTGCTACAATGGCAATGTAGTCTGCGGACCTCTCTCCTTTTCCGTTCGGCAAGGAGAACGGGTGTTACTTGCGGGGAAGAATGGAAGCGGAAAAAGTAGTTTGTTGAAACTTTTGATGGGTGAACCAATAGCGCATACAGGAACGGTAAAGCTTGGCTCCGGCCTTGTGATTTCCTATGTGCCGCAGGACACTTCGCATTTACACGGCACACTGACTGATTTCGCAAAGGAACATGGCCTTGACGAAACTCTGTTCAAAGCGATGCTGCGGAAGTTGGATATTGATAGAATACAGTTTGAAAAGGACATTCGAGATTTTTCCGGCGGGCAGAAGAAAAAAGTTTTGATTGCAAAGAGCCTTTGCGAGAAAGCTCATTTGTATGTATGGGACGAACCGTTGAATTTTATTGATGTGTATTCTCGTATGCAAATCGAACAACTCATAAATGACTATTCGCCTACAATGATATTTGTGGAACATGACAGCTCTTTTCAGGATTCTGTTGCCACAAAAATTGTTTCTCTTTAACATTTTGGATACTATCACTGTTTTTCGAGTTTTAGTCTGATTTTTTTGACGTACAATAGACTAGTTGAGATTTCTTCATTTTTCCCATTTTACAAGTTTCGTTTTACCTCGAATTGAACCGAGAAGATTATGAGGGTTGTCAATTTTTTGTGCATTACAAAGACTAGTTAATAATCGACAAATGACGTCAATATCGAGCAAATCTCAAAATATTAGAAAATTTTGATGCGTCTGTTAGACTAGTTGAGAAAATGTGGTAGACATTGCTCTCTTTGCCGCTTGGGAGATGCTCTTCAGGGGTGGGGACATATTTTTTCTGAAAAACCGCCTTTTTAGGGGCAAAAAACCGGCTTTTTGAAAAATAAATGCCATGCTCACCCTTGTCGGAGAAAAATGCAGAAAAGAACAAGCACGCAACAAATTTGTTGCGTGCTTGCTTTTTCCCGTTTGTCCGCCATCCTTACGAATTAAATGTTTGATACTTCCTTATGTGGTGGCGGCTAAAGGC
>JAFUNW010000132.1 GCA_017472905.1 Bacteroidaceae bacterium | reverse complement strand
CGTCACCTGATAGTAAATAAGCTTCAGCTGCAGTCAAATATACATCACTCAAATGAAATACAACAATATCTCGATAACAGTTCGTACTAACACCCTGCTGAACAGTATTGGGGTCATCAAACTTCTTCACCGTATAAGTCGGAGCATTGATATCCTTTACATAAGGCATGTATTCCATTGTTTTTTTCTGGAACAAAGAACCATCGTCATTAAATTCCCATACGACAGAGTTGTCTGCAATTAAATGAATTCGGCTCGGATTTCCAATCAAGTTACCTTCTGCATCCCTTCCACGCACAAGCTTATCTTTATTTGCTGCAATATAAGCTTCCACCTCTGCTGTAGTAGTCCACCAGGCAAAATACCGGTCCGTAATACCCATTGTTTCCAATGCCGAAGAAGAAGCTGTATAATATGCATAATAACCGGTAGTAGGCCAAGTACCGAAATAGTTGTAGATGGTTGTCATAAAGGTTCCTTCCAATCGCTCATCATCTTGTTTCCACAAATATATGGCTTTCTGTGAAGGAGCCAACTGACCACTGCAAGATTTCAATCCACTGCTTGTCGGGTCTCCCAGCTGACTACCATACGTATTCTGACGGCCATGACCACCGGTCAACTCATCACCCGGAAATCCGGCACGCTCATACTGAATTGAGAAAATCTCTTCTTCGTTACCTTCGTTATTAGGTGACCATTTATCTTCAAAAGAAAGTGTTAATCCCTGACCATTTATCGCCTCTTCCGCATAAATTGCTGCCTGCTCAAAATAGCTCTTGTCGGTTACAGTATATTCACCTTTCAACTCATCATCCATAGTCGTACCCAAATCCCAACCGGCAGCCAAATAAACTTTGGCCAAGAGTACTTTGACAGCTCCGCGGTTGATATTTCCGTTTAAGTCAGTCTCAGGCAAAGCCTCATCGTTCATAATGCTCTCCAATTCTGTAATCAAGCTCGGATAGAGCTGATCCAACGGAGTGCGTGGATAATATTTCTCAGCCGATTCAATGTATTGGGTAACGTATGGTACGGCACCGAAATGTTGGGTCAAATGATAATATCCCCAAGAACGAATAAACTTGGCTTCTGCCACATACGTAGGATTATCAGCCCCATATTTCAGCATGCAATTAGCCGTATTTATCATTGAATAAATACTTTGATAAAAACTTGTCACACCGCTGGTTTCAGGAGTAATTTTGTAACAATCATAGTCATTAACCGATGAAGTACGAGTGGCAATATAAAGGTCTGTACCCCACTCGGTCAAGTCGGTATTATTCACCAACGGCTTCATTCCGCTATACATTGATATGCGCAAAGCCTCTAATCCCTCTGCTGTATTAAAATAGGAATCTGCTTCAATGGAAGCCTTGTTTTCCGACTCCAAAAAATCTTCGCAACCAGTTGAAACTCCGGCAAAAACTCCGGCCAACAGGAGCGTATATAAGATATGTTTTCTATTCTTCATAATTCTCTTTTTTAAGTCCAAAATCAGTAATCTCAATTATACTTTTTTCTTTGTTGGTCATCAGAACTTAATGTTTGCACCAAACTGCCAAGTTACTGTACTGGGACCATCACTACTTAGAGATGAACCGGCCCATTCCGGGTCATATCCTTTATAATCCGTAAAGACAAACGGATTCGTTACGGTTGCATAAAGACGCAACTGGCTACAGCCCACCTTCTTCAGCAAATTCTTTGAGAAAGAATAACCCAATGTAATGTGTTTCACCTTTACGAATGAACCATCTACATACGAGTTGGTAGAACCTTGCCAGTTCGGAGTACCCAAACCATCGTTACCTACTGCATTGTTCGGGAAAGGATATGAACCATAGTGAGTAGTCTCTTGGTATTTCGGATTTATGTATGTTCCATCCGGATTGATTCCGTCACAATCAATCAAAGTTCCGGCAGGAATATACCAATCCATATTCAGACGAACCTGTCCACGATTGCTAAGATCTAAATATGAATTATAGAAATTAGAATAGATTGTGAAATCTTGTTTTGTATAAACAGAGAACGATAAATCCCAATTCTTATAGCTCAAATTCGAAGTGACACTACCAGTCCAAGCCGGATCTGATTTATAGATTTTCTTATCGGCATCTGTATAACGGCCGTCACCATCTACGTCCTTGATAATCGGATTACCTTCTATCAAGCCATAACATTTGTTGTAGTATTCTGCTTGCTTCACTTCGCTACCGGGCACAAATCCCATTTGGCGGGCTATTTCATGATCCGGAACAATCATGCTTTTATCATTTACAATACCTACCCATTGATACCCGTAGATGTTGTTATAAGGCTGACCGATGAAAAGATTTCCGGTAGAACCTCCGGAATATAAATCTCCTGTTCCGTTTATCTCCAATACTTCATTATCATTATGCGCATAAGAGAATGTTGTACTCCAATGCCAATCATCGGTAACGATATTTTCTGTAGTCAAACCGATTTCAAGACCGGTATTTCTTACAGAACCGACATTCGTCTTCATAGAAATACCTCCGGCTTCCAACGGCAATTTCACATCATACAACAAATCGGTTGACTTTTTCCGATACCAATCGATTGTACCGCGAATACGGTCATTCAAGAATCCGAAATCAAGTCCGACATTATATTCTTCTGAACGCTCCCATTGCAAATCTTTGTCCACGATACCATTCGGATACATGCCTTGATAATAAGTCGAACCAAACGGATAATAAACCGGACCTGCCACCGTCAACATGGTTGCATAGTTAGATACATTGTTATTACCGGTCACACCGTATGAAAGACGAAGCTTCAAATTGCTTAACCAATCTTTTGTATTTTGCATAAAGTTTTCTTCTGAAACTCGCCAAGCCAAAGCTACAGAGGGGAACGAAGCCCAACGGTTACCATCGGCAAATTTAGAACTTCCATCCCAACGAACCGTTGCGGTTGCCATATAGCGTCCTTTGTAAGCATAATTGGCACGGAGTGCATACGAAATCAAAGAAGTCTCGCTATATCCTGTATAAGAGGAACCATAATTGTATCCCTGATTGGTCGTACCCAATGCCCACCAATAAGTTCCATCCAATACATTATTATATACTAAATTTTCAGATTCGCCATTTGAATAACTGGATGAGAAAAGTCCCATCACATTCACATGGTGATCATCGTTGAATGTGTGATCGTATGTCAACACATTATCCCATGTCCAAGAAAATCCTTGACTGGTCGTACGTTTGGCCGTATTCTGAGTTTGTCCGACAGCTGTTCCTTGATAGAAGCCGTAACGTTCATAGCTAAACGTTGGAGAGAAAGTACTTTTGAATGTCAAGTCTTTCATGGGCTTAATTTGAATATACATATTGGCCAAAGCATTCCATTTCAAACGATTGGAAGTTTGGTCGTCCATATAAATCAACGGATTGATAGCATTGGTAAACTGATATTCATCCGTATTCAGAGTTTCTTTACTTCCCGGTCTATAATTTAATTCACCATTTTCATCGTAGGGCTGCATATAAGGATTGGCTCTAAATGAATTACTTACAGCTTCATCACTGGCATAATCATGATTAATACGAGCCAAGTTTACATTAAATCCGGCACTTATATATTTGTTGATCTCGGCATCTACACTACCTTTGAAATTAAACTTGTCTTGGCTATCGTTTTTATAGGTTCCCTCCTCTGAGCTATAACCTACACCGAAATGATAGCTGGTCTTTTCTGTTGAACCATTGATAGAAAGGTAATGATTCTGCTGTGAACCATCTTGAAGCACAAAATCACGCCAATTACAGGTCTGTCCATTGGCAATCAACTCTTTCATACGATAAATTCCGGATTTTCTATCTATGAGAAGACAACGACCTAAGTCGGTATTATCCATGACAGGAGTTCCGTTAAATTCATTCTCAAACGTAAGGAACTTCATGAAACGATAGTCATAAAATTCATCGGCATCCTGGAAGTCCGGCATACGGGCTATTTTACTGATACCATAGTATCCATCGTATGAAATAGTCGGTTTTTGATTTTTAGCAGAAGTTCCGCTTTTGGTCGTTACCATTACCACACCGGCAGTGGCACGCGAACCATAAATAGCCGTAGAAGAGGCATCTTTTAAAACGTCCAACCGTTCAATATCTTGCGGATTCAAGAAATCAATATCGGAACAAATCACACCATCTACCACATAAAGAGGCTTTTGACTTCCGCTGATAGAGTTCTTACCGCGAATTTCAATATCCATACCTGTAGATGCACGACCCGAGCTCTTGGTAATGTTTACACCGGGAACACTACCTTGCAGGTTTTCCAATACCGACAAAGCTCCTTTCTCGTTCAGTTTTATTGTTCCAATGGTAGAAACAGAACCGGTAAGGTCCGTTTTCTTCATGGTTCCATAACCTACTACTACCAACTCTTCCAATTGGTCAAAATCTTCGGAAAGGGTAACCTTTACCACGCTCTTATTATTCACCGACACTTCTTTGTCTGCATATCCCATAAAGGTGACACGAAGCGTTCCTTTTACGGGAACATTATTCAACGTGAAACTTCCGTCCACATCGGTTATTGTTCCTCGCGAAGTGCCTTTCACAATAACATTGGCTCCGATGACCGGTTCTCCCAACTCATCCAACACCTGACCTTTTACGGTCTTCGTCTGAGCCATAGCAACCATTCCCATCAAAAGGAACAGAGCCATACTGACTGATTTCTTGATAAATTGCCGCATATTTTACAAATTAAAGTTTTGCGTATTTTACAAACGAGCATCCGCTCTAAATCAACAATGCGAGAACTGCCGAGCAAAGCAAGTCCCCGCATTGTTTATTATCTCATCATCTACTATTGAATTACTTTACAATATACTTTTTGCCTTTCTTGATAACGATACCTTTGTAGTTCTTGGTTACTTGTTGTCCGGCAAGGTTGTAAATCGGAGCATTTTCATCATCCTCAACTACAACAGTTTCTTCGATGCCTGCAGCACCTTCTTTAGCAGCAGCCTCAGACAAATAAAGTCTAATCATTGCAGTTTCTTGGTTATTACCGTTAAATTGAATAGCCAACGATCCTTCATAAGGCAGGAATGCAGCAGGATTTTCCGGATCGGTAAAATCAATCGCAGCAAAAGTATAACCCGGAGCAGCAAAAGTATAGCCTCCGTTAACATCTGAAGCCATGCAGGGGTCCAAAGAATATTTGGCTTGTTCTTTAATGGTCGTGTTGTCTTTAATTCCGGAGCCAATAGGATCGGTCCATTCCCAATCACCATCAGCCGGACCAAAAGCATACAAATAACACCAGTTATCACCTTGTGAAAAACCGGCAAGTTCCATGCGATAAACTTGCACACCGGCCGGAAGAACAATCGTAGAAGTTGTATTGTTCTTAAAGTTCAATCCATTGGCCCAACCACCACGTTCTACACCACATTTTGTAATATCACGTCCACCTGTCGGTTCCACAGTAATGTCTGTACCTGTGAACTTCCATACATTATTAGTGGAGTTTGTTTGATCCAACGTTGAATAGGAAAGTTCAACTACATCTTGTGCATAAGCACCAACAGCCATCAAAGCTGTAGCAACTAGAGTAAAAATTTTCTTCATATACAATTATTTTAAGAATTAATATTAATAAAGTTGTTTTATCGTTCGCTAAATTAGAGAGTTTTTAATGAAACTCTTCTTCGAAACTGTTAAAAAGACTAAAATCTGAAAAATAACAAGCCTTTTCGGATAATTTTAAACCTCCTTGGAAGATTTTCATACCCAAACAGGCTTGTTATCTGACACGTTTCCTGTGATTAGTCTTTTAACATGACTTTTCGTGTAATGACCTTATCGGCACTCTTCACACGCACCATATAAACTCCGGCAGGGAGTCCCTCCAAAGAATAATCCGCACTTGTGCCATCAACAGCAAAGCTAAGAACAGAACTACCGGTTATATTATATAAGGTAATATCCAAAGAGCGGGATTTGTCCGACACCACACTGAGCGTACGACTTCCGGAAAGATAAACCGATAAACCACCGACCACATTCAATGCTTTCACCGAAGAGGCATTCAACTGAATGGACGACAACGGCACGCGCGTATATTCCACATCTTCTTTATTGGTAGCATACGCTACATAAATATAGCCATCATAAACCATCGATTTGGGATAGCTGTAACAAGCTCGTTTGGCCGTTCCGGAATAACGCAACGGTTGCAAGTCTTCTCCACCTGCACGAAGCAGCCAAGCTTGGTCGAAGTGGTTTCCGTCTTTACTCAATGTCAATACCAATGGAATGCGCGTCTTGTTGTTCACCGGATTACTGGCTGTATAGACTGTTCCATCGGGTAAATTACCGGCACTCTGCTTGGAACGAGAGTCCGGGAAATCCGTTACGACTGCCTTTGTCCAAGTTTCTCCCCGGTCGCTACTGGTTGCAGCCATCTTCTTGAACGTACTATTTTGGTCGCGGAAAACCATTACCAAGGTTCCATCTGCTTTCTGATAAAGACTCGGCTCCAACTCACGCGACTGGTCACCATTGGCCGTATAGCTAAAGCTACCTTTCTTCCATCCACTGATTCCCAGAGGATCATCTGTATAAATGGGACATATCTTCAATCCGGGTTGAAAGTGAGCCGAATTGACAATGCGCCCATCGGCCAGAACATGAGGATCTTGTTCAAAGATCCCATTTAAGGTCGTGCCATCGGCCATCTTTACATCTGCCGGTTCAGTCCATGTCATTCCGTCTTCACTGGAAACATAGCGGGTATATCCTCCTTTGGGGCTCAGATTACCCGGCCAGGTATTAATAAACCCAATCAATTTATCTTCCGTAGCCAACCAACCTCCGGAAGAGCAATATCCGTTATCCAACGTCTTTGCCAACACCATCGGAGCGGTCCACGTCTTACCGCCATCGGTACTGCGACTGTATGCAACCCACGTATCGGAAGCATCTTCATCCTTGGCCGAACTTTGCCACATGCAATACAATGCTCCTTTAAATGCGGTCATGACAATACCGTTGCTAAACTTATCCGTTGCATCGGTTGGTGCAAAAATGGTCACAGTCTCCGTACCGGGAGCATAAGTCAACCCCAACGTCTCGGTATCGGATTCATCATAAAGATCGGATTGAATGGTAAAAGGCATCTCATCGGCCCATACCTGAAGAGACAGTCCCATTAGACAAAGGACTGAAAATAATTTTGTTCGTAACATTTTCTCAATACAGTTTTTATTTATTGGTTAAATTTATATCCACTCTTTTCTTTTCCTATATATTATATGCAAAAGTAGGCAATTCAAGCAAATGGACCAAGAAATAAAGAAGAAGAAATCACAGATTTATTGTACAATGAACAATAACGGTCTATTTCCGAACAAAAACAAACCCTCTCTTACCAAACGTTCCTCAACAATATCCTGATAGCAGATTTTTGTATTTGGCCGGCCGGATTCATATTTTCAGTCATGTTCCTTCTATTTTGAAGCTGGCTTCATTCTATATTCCAAAGCTTGGAATATTCATTCCGAAGCTTGGTTTATTTATTCCGAAGCTTGGAATATTTATTCCAAATGCCTGAATTTAAGACAAAAATAGGTTCAATGGAGAATGAATGCCATTTGAAAGCTTTTATATGGCAGACTTACATGCTTATCATGCTGAGCAAGTCGACCATACTAAAAAAGAGCCGCACCCAATGGATGCAGCTCTTTACTATAATGCGCTATTCCTTTCGGAAGATTAATCGAGGTGAGGACCGGCAGCAACCAAAGCCTTACCTGCTTCGTTTCCTGTGAACTTAGCAAAGTTCTTGATGAAACGTCCGGCGAGGTCTTTAGCTTTCTCTTCCCACTTGCAAGCACACTCGTAAGTATCGCGTGGGTCAAGAATATTCGAATCTACGTTAGGCAATTCTGTCGGAACTACGAAATCGAAGTAAGGAATTGTCTTCGTAGGAGCAGTATTGATAGAACCGTCAAGGATAGCATCGATGATACCGCGAGTATCTTTGATAGAGATACGTTTTCCTGTTCCGTTCCATCCGGTATTTACTAAGTAAGCCTTAGCGCCCACTTTCTCCATCTTCTTCACCAACTCTTCAGCATATTTTGTAGGATGCAAGCTCAAGAAAGCAGCACCGAAGCAAGCTGAGAATGTCGGAGTCGGTTCAGTGATACCGCGTTCTGTACCGGCCAACTTAGCAGTAAATCCTGAAAGGAAGTAGTATTGAGCCTGGTCGGGATTCAAGATTGAAACGGGAGGCAATACACCGAATGCATCGGCAGACAAGAAGATTACCTGATGAGCGTGAGGACCTTTAGAAACCGGTTTCACGATGTTGTTGATGTGGTAGATAGGATAAGAAACACGTGTATTCTCGGTTACGCTCTTATCAGCGAAATCAATCTTACCGTCTTCAGCAACTGTAACGTTCTCCAACAAAGCATCGCGTTTGATAGCGTTGTAGATATCGGGTTCGCTCTCTTTGTCGAGGTTGATGACTTTGGCATAGCAACCACCTTCGTAGTTGAACACACCTTCATCGTCCCATCCGTGTTCGTCATCACCGATGAGCAAACGTTTCGGGTCGGTAGAAAGAGTAGTCTTACCGGTTCCTGACAAACCGAAGAAGATAGCAGAGTCAGTACCTTCCATGTTGGTGTTGGCAGAGCAGTGCATAGAAGCGATACCTTTCAAAGGATTCAAGTAGTTCATGATTGAGAACATACCTTTCTTCATTTCACCACCATACCAAGTATTCAAAATTACTTGCTCGTTGCTCTTCAAGTTGAATACGGTAGCAGTTTCTGAGTTCAAGCCCAACTCTTTGTAGTTGTCAACCTTGGCTTTAGAAGCGTTGTAGCATACGAAATCGGGTTCGCCATAAGCTTCCAACTCTTCAGCTGTCGGACGGATGAACATGTTGGTCACAAAGTGAGCCTGCCATGCCACTTCCATGATGAAACGTACTTTCAAACGAGTTGCAGGGTTTGCACCGCAGAAAGTATCCACTACGAACAGACGCTTGCCGCTCAATTGTTTGATAGCCTTAGCTTTCAAATCAGCCCAAGCCTCTTCTGAGCAAGGTTTGTTATCATTCTTATATTCTTCAGAAGTCCACCATACTGTGTCCTTGCTGGCTTCGTTCATTACAAAGAATTTATCTTTGGGTGAACGGCCGGTGTAAACTCCGGTCATCACGTTTACAGTACCCAAT
>JAFUNW010000131.1 GCA_017472905.1 Bacteroidaceae bacterium | reverse complement strand
TTCTTCAAGATGCGAGAGGTTTTCTGTTTTGCTTCATTGAAAGCCTTTTCCCAATCGGTATTGAGGCTGAAGGGAGTCAGGTATTGCGGGTCGTTTACGAACGAAAGGGTCTTTTCCTCGTCTGCATCTTTAAACAACGGGTTGTCCAAGCTGCTCTGCACGTAGGCCATGACCACCTTTTGCTGACAATCGTTCGAAACCAAGCGGGCTTGACTCAAATCCTTGAAGAATGCTCCGACAAACTCTGTCAGGTAAAAAGCTTGCGTGTCGAGAAATGTGGTGGTTACCGTTCCCATTTCTTTTTCTGCCATGCTCTTCAGGTAGTTCAATTCCGTAACGTAGAAATGATTCAGTTTCACTTGGTGGTCCGGTGACTCGGGATTGTTGATGACCGCATGGGCCGATGCGTAATGTTTGTTATAAATTTCCTGTCCGCAGAGCTGCATGGCCGGCAGAAGCAGGAACAGAGCGATGATTGATTTCTTCATTGTCTTGTTTCGTTTATCGTTTGCGCAAAGGTATTTTCTTTTCTTTGTATGCCCAAGAAAAGCCGGACTTTTCGGCCGGCCTTTCTCGAACTTTAACAGTTACAGAAGTCATCAGCAACCTTTCAGCAGATTTTGTATTCTTATAAATTGGGTTTAGGTCGGAGGCGAATCAGCTTACCGGTTCCAATCGAGCTTCGACATACTCCTTCATGTAGCGCACATCGTTCAAGAAATCAAACAGCTCCTGTTCGTGCTCTTCTTCCTCGGCGAGAATGCGCTTGGCGATGTCGCAAGTAGTGAAGTCTATGCCTTCTGTTTCTCGAATGATTTCGATGTATCGCATGATGGCGCATCGTTCGGCGCGGATATTCTGATGCAAGAGGTTCAACACGTCCGGTTGGGTCGGTGCTTCATATTTGCATCGGGAGAGTTCGGTCCACTGTCGCGGGTCGAGCACAGGTACGCCTTCCAAAGCAATGATGCGTTTCGACAACCATTCGATGTGTTTGGCCTCTTCGCGGGCATGTTCTTCAAACTCTTTTTGCACCTCGGTTCGCATGTAGCCTTCCACAACCTGGGCTCCAATCCAATATTGGTAATAGGCCAGCCACTCTTCGGAAAGGGCCGCATTCATTTGGTCTAACAAATGGGGCAAATCCAATTTCTTACGCAGGGAAATAATGCTTTCTTTCGACATATTCGTTTCTTTAGGTTTGATGGTTAAACATTGGGTTCTCATTTTGGAAAAGAAACAAGCCGGAAGTACGAATTGTTTGCCGGAGATTTTGTTTTTTTCCTTTTCTCTTTTTTTTCATCCTCCTTTCTTTTCTCATGCTGAACTATTGGCTCTAACTCCTAGTGAGCGAAGCGAACGATAACTCCATTAACTTCTTTAACTCCGATTTCAAAAGAAGCTTCGGCTTCGCCCGGCATGACGCGAATGATGCGTTGAAAAAAAAGAGCGGCTTGCTCCCGAAAATCTGTTGGGCAGCGGAGACATTTTTGCCGTGCAGCAGAACAGAATCTGCTGCACGGCGGACGGAACTCTGCTGGGCAGCAGATTTTAGTGGGCTGGGCAACAGATTTTCAAGAGCAAAACGAAGACGCAGACAGGCGGCCGGAATTTCCCGGTTTTCGCCTGTCTGCGTCTCTTTGATGTTACTCCAATGAGTTTTTTATTGCGATACTTACTTCCTTGCGAAGCGATTGTTCACTTGCTTAGCGGTAATGCTTCGTGTGCGTGACGCTTCCGTCTTCGTATTCGGTCTCTTGAATGTAGATGACGCCTTCGGGTTTGGGGCATTGACGTCCGTAGAGGTCGTAGTAACGTATGGCCTTTACAGCTTTGGCGCTCTCAACATTGTCTACCGAGGCAGCCACCTCTTTCAAGTAGTCGACATAATCCGGAAGGAAGTAGCTGAGAT
>JAFUNW010000130.1 GCA_017472905.1 Bacteroidaceae bacterium | reverse complement strand
GGATCCCATCGGACAGATATTTTCATAGGCACGTGCATCGTATTGGTTGTTGTACACCCTGTAAGAGGAAGCACTGATGTCTTGTGCAATGAAGTCGGATGGGGCTGCAAATCCTGCTATAACTTTTCCATTACTGTACAAACTGTTAACGGCTCCATTGGATAACATGTTGTCTTCGCCTTTCATGAAAGTCAATTCAAAGATGGCTTCTTTGCTATTTCCTGCACCGAAAATGGTGGTATAGGCATTACCATAGCGATTATATCCTGTTCCGAAACCTAATTCTCCTTTTATCAGAGGATAGCCATTGAATATATTTTCTTCTTGCATTTGCATGCCGTTTGAATTGTTCTTCGCTTCCTCTTCCTGATCAAACTTGGATTGAATCACAAGGTCGGCATAGTGAATGCTGTTGGCATAATCCTTTTTCCACAGATACATCTCGCATAACATGGCGTGAATGGCATCTTGGGTGATACGTCCGGTTTGATACAGAGGTTTGGTTTCCGGATATTTCTTGATGGCATCGCCTTTGATGTTCTCCAAGTCGGTGATGAGGCTGTCAAGTACATCGTTGAACGGAGTAGCCGGAAGGTCCATTTTTTGTGAATCTTCAATAAAAGCTTGAGTGGTGTAGGGAACATCGCGGAATGTGCGAATCAAGTAGAAGTAGCACAAATCTCTCAAGGCTGAAACCTCGGCAATCGTAGCACGCAATTCGCTTTCAGTGTAGCTAGGGTCTCGTTCTGCTACTCCCGGGGCATATTGAATAACGGTGTTGCATCGGTTTATGATGTTGTAGAATTCGCTCCAAGTGGTGTATCCATTGGTTGCTTTAATGTCTTCTTTGAATATCTTCTCCAAATCAAGGTTCTTGTCGATATTGCCTCCCACGTTGATGTTGTCGCTACGGAATTCACCCCAAATCATCATTCGGCTGATCATACCTTCCGATTGCATACCCGAATAGATTCCGGCCACGATAGCATCTACATCGGTCTTCTCGTTCCAGAAGTCGTCAAAGAGTATTACGTCTTGCGGCTTCACATCGAAGAAGTCTTCGCACGCAGTCAAGCCTCCCAAAAGGCTTGCAGCGCAGATTATATGATAAAAAGTCTTTTTCATGTCTGAATTTTGTTCTGATTGTTTTTAGAAATCAACGGTCAATCCCAATGTGTAGGAACGTGAACGCGGTGTTTGCGAATTGTCGATGGCAGGGTCAAATCCCTTATTCGATACATCCGGGTCTACACCGGAATATTTCGTAATAACGAATGGGTTGTTTGCACTGGCGTATATACTGACTCTACCTAAGCCCAGTCCTTTAAGGTATTTTTTCGGCAATTCGTAAGAGAGCTGTGCATAACTCATACGCAAATAGCTTCCGTCTTCAACGAAGCGATCGCTAACCAAAGTGTTGTAGTTCGTATTGGTTCCATACATGGCACGTGGAATGGAAGTCTTGTCTCCCTCTTTACGCCAACGGTAGTTCACAGCCTGACTTTGGTTGTTGTTGTTGGTCATGGCTTCAGAGTGCAAACGAGCCATGTTAAGGATTTCATATCCGATTCGATAAACGAATTGTGTTGTCAATTTCCAGTTGTCGTAACGGAATGTGAAACCGAATCCTCCGGTCAATTTTGGTAGAGAGTTACCCAAATAGACAATGTCGAGTGCATTGATTTGTCCATCGTGATTGATATCTTCGTAGATGGCATCACCTCCAGCGAATTTGTGGTTTTTTCCGGATGTATCGTTTGTGTAATTATACATCATTCTTACCGGATCTCCATTGGCATCCAATACCGGATTTCCATCAGCATTCAATGCAACCGGAGCTGTTTTGCCTTCTGCCAGGAATTGAGTACGCTCTTCCGGTGTCAAATTCTTGAACGTGTCGTAGTTGTATTGGTATACACCTTTGTAACGGAAACCGTAGATAGAACCGAATGAGTTGTGCGTTTGTACACGGCGCAACCATTCTCCGTTGCCATATTGGAATGTTGAATTCAATGACTTCAAGATGTATTCGTCCATCTCCAGAATTTCGTTGTAGTTGTTTCCGAAGTTGGCGTTGATGTCCATGCTGAATTTACCTTTCTTAATCAATTTGTTGGTGTTCAAGTGGAATTCCCAACCCACGTTGCGCATTTTTCCGCTGTTACGATAAGGAATGGTGGCAAATCCAGAGTTAGACGGTATTCGATAATTTTCCATCAACATGTCGGTTGTTGTAGAGTGGTAACCTTCCAATGTGAATGTTAATTTATCATCCCAAAATCCGAAGTCCATACCCAGATTGTAGCTGGATACGAGTTGCCATTTCATGTCGGTTAGGCGGATATTTATGGGATACATGGCTGACATGTCCAGATATTGACTGGCAGCACCGTACTTACTGGTGTAGAGGAAGTCTTGGTTCGGCTGGTTTCCAACACGTCCCCAACTCGGACGGATAGAAAGCATGGAGAGCCATTTGTGGGTCTTTTCCATCCAAGGTTCATCAATGATGTTCCAACGGAGTGAAACAGAGGGGAAATAACCCCAACGATGACCCGGACCGAATTTGGTTGTACCATCGGCACGTACGGAAGCGTCAAACATGTAACGTCCTTTGTAAGCATAGTGTGCTGAGAATGTATAGTACATAGAGCGCCATTCGGAGTTCCAAGAACTGATGTTGGTAATCAAACCACCGGCATCCGGACTGGTGATACCTCCTGAAGGAAGGCTCTTTCCGTTGGTTCCTTGACCTACAGAAGAACCGGTATTCAACTCAAAGCGTCCCATCATCATCAAAGAGTGATCTTTGTTTGCAAAAGAGGGGATTAAGGTCAAAGTCTGTTTGGTATTGAACTCTACTCGTTTTTGGCTTCCTGCATATGAAGTATTCACGCCATCAACCCAATTGAGGTTTGTTAATTCCGATGGATAGAAAGAGTCATCGTATTGATTGAATATCTTCATGTAGGCAGCACCTCGCCAATTCAATTGCCAATGATCTTCGTCCAATCCCAACAGACGGTAGTTGATAACCAACTCCGGCAACATGTCGTATGTGTTTTGCTGTTGTTTGGCTAAGTTTGCTTTAGCAACCGGATTCACATAAGTACGTTGGTCCTTTTCAAAGACGCTGGAACCGGTACTTAACATGTTGTAGTAAGCCGATGTATTTTCGCCGGTTACGGGATTTTGTTCATAAATACTCATGTTCGGCATTTTCTTCATGGCAACATCCAACAAGTCGCCAAACACCTGATCTCTTTTGGTATAAGTCAACGAGAAGTTGGTTGAGATACGGATGCGTTCGCTGACGTTGTAGTCCAGAGCAACGCGGGTTGTTAAACGATTCATTTTTTGCTCGATCATGGTACCCGTTTCGTGGTCGTATCCCGCACCGATACGGAAAGAAGTCTTTTCGCCACCACCGGAAATAGATACGTAATGGTTTTGACGCAGACCCCATTGAGTTACGGCATCACGCCAATCGGTATTGTTGTTGTATTGCTCATATTCCGAGAATGTCGGGTCGTAGTTCAACTCCTTGATGTCGCTGGCCGCATCGCTTTGTTGCGGGTTGAAGTAAGACTCTTTCAGCAACATGGTGTAGTCATCACCACTTAACAAGTCATATCCTTCCGGTTGGTAAGTAGAAGTCAGTTTCAATGAATAGGTCAACTTCGGTGCACCTTTCACACCGCGCTTGGTGGTCAACTCGATTACACCGTTACCTCCCTGGCTACCATAGATGGCGGTAGCAGCAGCATCTTTCAATACGGTGATGCTGGCGATATCTTCCGGGTTAATGTTCAAGAGGGTTGCAAACTGTTCATCGTTTGCCGAACCCATGTCGAAGTTGGTCAAGTCCACGTTTTGGATATTTCCGTCTACAACAATCAACGGGTTGGCATCGGTCAACGTTGAGAGTGAAGAGGCACCACGCAGACGCATGGTTGAACCGGAACCCAAGTCTCCAGAGTTACTGATGATGTCCAAACCGGCGATACGTCCTTGGAGGGCTTCATCCACAGAGGTGATACCCAATCCTTCGAACTCCGTCATGGAGAGTGTCTGGGTTGCAAATGAAATTTCGCGTTCGGGGATAGGGAGGTTGTTTCCACCCATGCGCTTTTGTGCCTTTACAACCACTTCATCAATCACGTTGTCCGATTGCATCATGATGTTGTAGATCGTTTTGTTAATGGGTAGTGTCACAGTCTTACAACCTACGTATGCAAATTGAATCTTGTCTTTAGTATTACGAATCTTCATCGTAAAGTTTCCGTTCATGTCTGTCAAGGCACTTTCGATGATACGTCCGTTGGCATCAATCTCACAGACTGTCGCACCCATCAAGGGGCCGAAGTCATCGCTTACTGTTCCGTGAACAGAACTTATTTGAGCCGAAACAGTGGTCGTTACCAAGAGCATAACTGCCAAGGCAACCAAGCGGAGCATTCCTTTATAGATTTTATTGTGTGTCATAATTCTCTTATTCTTCAATTTCAGCTTCGGCTTTTTCTTCTTTGGCTTTAGCTATGCGTTTTTCGACTTCATATTCCCAAGGTCCTTTGGTGTAGTCGGTCTCTCCTGTATTTACCATCTCTTCTAAGGTCAGATATTTCTGATAGCTCAAGACTCCATCTATTTGGTGTATAATGGCATCCGAGTCCATGTAAATTGTCCGGTTATAAGGAAATGCTGTAGACTCTTTGGTCAACCAATATTCACGACAGATGTTGTTGTACAATCCGGGAGTTGTGATAACCTCATGGGGTTGTCCAAGGCCGTCTTTCAATTCCAATCCGTTGCTTGTATACGTAACATTCAATGAATAGAAACGCCCGTTGTCGGGGTTAATCATCATGGTTTCGTAATCAACGGTTGCAAGGTAATTACCGTCCGGATCTTTGCTGGGTGCTCCACCTATGATAATCGAATTGTCTTGGATGTGATAGCGAACGAAGTTCTGGATACGTTCTTTGATTACGTCCATTTTGATTGCAGCTTCGTCTTTCTCTTCTTGAGTCGATTCATCGCCGTTATAGATTTCGAATGTAGCTTCGGAATCTTCCCAGGTAGGTAGGTAGCCTGCATCTATCAATTCGCGAATCGATTCGTTGGTCGGGACATACACGGTATAGTTGTAGTTTTCGAAGAGACTTACGTTTTTGTTTCCTCCGGAGAAGTTGGCACAACGATAATTGTCGTTGGCTGAACCACCCATGCTGGATATCAAGAGGCCTTCTTTGGCATTTCTTGAGTCGCTTCCGTTCATCAAATTCAAGAATTCTTTGTATTCATCCTTTTCAGTCAAGGTCTGGTATACCGATTTCCCGGATCCTAACGGCATCATCTGGTCGATTTCATACGACTTACCGTTACCTCCGTCTTTGGTCATGTCATAGATGTTTGTCACAGGTATTGTGGCACCATTGGTCAATTGCCATCCTCCTTGTACTTTCATTTTTTTGCTATTCGGATATGCTTCTTCTACAGCAATGTAGCTTCCACCCTTAGATTTGTAGTATTTATATCCGTTTTCTACGTTTTCAACGATAATAACCTGATTCATCAGGTCTTCCAAACGGTCTTGTACAATGGTCTCTGCAACATCCGATTCTACACGTCTGCCTTTTTCCACTTCAACCTCTCCCTTTTCATTTACGTTGATGGTGCAGGCATATCGGCGTGCTTTTACGTTGATGGTGCCGGACGCCGGTTTCTTGTCGTAATAGAATTCAAGCAGATATTGTTGAGGCTCTCCATAGAATGCCGGGTCGATATAATATCTCATGGCAGAGTCGGTCGGCAGGAAGAGGCTGTAGTATGAGTCCATAGAGTTCAAGTAGGGTTTGAATTCCAGATTCTCGATAGCCCAATCGATGATACCCATCGTAGACTCTTTGTGAGACATGGCGGGGAAGGCAACGCTTGAATATGCACTCGGAGTATAAACCTGATTAACCAAATATACGACCCCGTTGCAGCCCATAAATACCTCCTTGATGTGTCCTTCTTCAATACCCAAGGGCAATTGGGCGTCATCAAGTACATTGGCGAATTTGGAAGGAACCTTGTCTGAGAAGGTTTCTACCATGTTTACGCTCAAAAGTTCCTTAATCATGTTGTCAGGTACGCTGTCCCAACATTGGTCGTACTCGTCATAAAGGGGTTTACCGCCACCGTTACTAAACCAATCCTCCAGAACCGAGTCGGTAGGAACTATCATCATTCCGGCGTCATAGTGCATGGTAATGCCTGAATTATCCGGTGTTTTATAGATGAATTGGTTCCATCCCGGATCGAATGGAAGAAGCGAACTTACGCTTTCGCCATCGGGAGTCGTATTCAATGTCCCTACGGCCGACCAATCGCTGAAATAACGCATAACGAATACGGAGTCTCTTTGTCCGCCCGGATTATAAAGGCGGTTATACTCGTTCGTAATGTTGTTGTCATAATAAGGGGCCGAGAAGCGGTTAAGTAGTTGCGACCAGCGCGACATGCGATCATCTTGCTCGATGATTTCGGCCATGTTGGTTGACGGCTCGATTACGTCTGCCACTTTGTGGATATATCCGTTTTTACATGTTATATCGCGTTCGAGAACTTGCACGCCGTTAATCCAAGCTTCCCCTGTGCTCGTTGCTTTACCGTTGGTCAACCTTGCGAGGTCGTTATCGGTAATTTTGTTTTGAGACATATAGGCCGGCAGGAAGTGAATCATCGGTTTGGACTGTCCGTCTCTCATGAGGATGATTCCGTCTGTCTTTTGGCGATGTTTGTCCCATGCTACGGTTTTCGGCATGTCGTCCGGCATCATTCGGGCTACCGAGTCGTAGATGGTCGAAGCCGTTGCGCGGCGCACGCATTGTCCGGGGCGAATGATTTCACCGCTGACGTTCGACATCAATTCAATCAAATAGGCGTTGTTGATCATGGAACTGTTGAACAACAGTTTCATTTGCGCTTTTGACAAGTCTTTAAACTCTCTTACGCCCCAATCGTTGGTTTTAAACCATCTGTCCCAGGCTTCATCGTCTGCTACGAACAGGGTTTTCGATCCCGTTTGACTCAACACGGAGGTGTAGTTCAAACTGTCGATCAGTCTGAGGGTCGTTTGGTAGTTGCCATATTGTTGCAGTTGCTCGTAGATGGATTCTCCCAACCAAGAGGGTTGGCCCGTGAGGATTTCGTCTTCACAAGACGAGAACATCACGAGTCCTCCAAGTGTCAAGCTCATTGCAAATGTGCTTCTACGGACCCAATGTCTCATAACTTCGCTTTTCATAACATGTTGCAATTAGTTAATTATTTATTTTATATATTATTCTGTTATTATTTTCTCTTTTAGATCCTTCGACTTCGCTCAGGATGACAAATACTTCGCTCAGGATGACAGGAGAATTTGTGCTTCTTGAACTCCTCCACCGCTTTGCGGTCCCCCTCCTCTATAAACAGAGGAGGATGTAGAATGCCTCATCTCC
>JAFUNW010000129.1 GCA_017472905.1 Bacteroidaceae bacterium | reverse complement strand
ACTAACGGTTGTTGTTTCTCTTGATTCGTTTCTTCCATTTCAGTTTTTTCTATTTTCAGGTTAATATGGGTTTTGTTTTCTTGCGGGAGATAGTCGCTTTGCTCGTTGTGGAGTTAAATTCGTTAGCAGTTAGAGGAGTTATCGCAGGCAAGCCTGCCAGCCAATAGTTTAGCCTTCATGTATGCAAAACATTTGGCTTTTTTTCGCTATCGCTCAAGGGAACTTCTCCTAATGAGCGAAGCGAAACGCTAACTTCTAGCGAAGCGCTAACTCCTTTAACTCCTAACGAGCGAAGCGAAGTGCTAACTCCTTTAACTCCTAAGAAATATCTCCATGTTACTCCCCTCCTCCATCAAATTTTGTCGATGATGCTTCGGAAATATTCAATCATCTTTTCGAGTCCCTCTTCAAGCTGTACGGTCGGCTCCCAACGGAGCATTTTCTTGGCGAGGGTGATGTCCGGCTTTCTCTGTCTCGGGTCATCGTGTGGCAGAGGTTCGAATATGATTTCCGACTTGGAGCCGGTCAGTCGAATCACCTTTTCCGCCAGTTCGAGCATGGTGAACTCTCCGGGATTTCCGATGTTGATGGGTCCGAGGAAGTCATCGGGCGTCTGCTCCATCATGCGTATCATTCCCTCCACGAGGTCGTCCACGTATTGAAAACTGCGGGTCTGGTGTCCGTCTCCGTAGATAGTGAGCGGCTCGTTCTTGAGAGCCTGTACCACAAAGTTGGATACGACCCGTCCGTCATGCGCCAGCATGCGAGGCCCGTAGGTATTGAAGATACGGATAATCTTTACGCGGACACCGTGTCTGCGATGGTAGTCCATGAAGAGGGTTTCGGCACACCGTTTTCCCTCATCGTAACAGCTTCGCACACCTACCGGATTGACGTTTCCCCAATAGCTTTCGGGTTGTGGATGGAGTACGGGGTCGCCATACACTTCGCTGGTCGATGCTTGCAATATTTTGGCATTGGTCCGCTTGGCCAATCCGAGCATGTTGAGCGAGCCGACAACGGCTGTTTTGGTCGTCTGTATCGGGTCGTGCTGATAGTGTATGGGGCTTGCCGGACAAGCCAGGTTGTAGATTTCGTCCACCTCTGCCCAATAAGGGTTTACGATGTCGTGGCGCACCAACTCGAAGTTGGGTTTCCCGATGAGATGCCACACGTTTTCTTTGCTTCCGGTATAGTAATTGTCCAGGCAAATCACGTCATGACCTGCCTCTACCAATCTGGTACATAAGTGAGAGCCGATAAAGCCGGCTCCGCCGCTGACAAGGATTCTTTTCATCCTTAGATTCTTTTAGGTTAATACTTTCTTCGTTTGATTCGTTCACCGTTTTTTTCTCCTTTCTCCCCTCAAACGTACGTTCCCAAAGGGCCGAAACCCTCCGTTGGGGGGCAAATTTAGATATTGTTTCGCTCTTTTGCAACTTTATTCAAATAAAAAACTTATTTTTGCCCTATATTTATTCAAAAAGAAAGATGAAAACAACGAAATATCCCATCGTATTGAGTATTGCCGGCTCGGACAGCAGCGGCGGAGCGGGCATACAGGCCGACCTCAAAGCGGCTTCGGCCCTTGGCACTTATGCAGCCACAGCCATTACAGCCGTAACGGTGCAAAACACCCTTGGCGTCAGCGAAGTTCACCCCGTCCCCCCTCAAGTGGTGGTGGGTCAGGTACAAGCCGTAATGGACGATTTACATCCCGATGCCCTCAAAACCGGGATGCTCTACAGCAAAGAGATTATCAGTGCCCTTTGTGGCTTCTTGCGGAGTATGCCCCACCTCCCTCCCCTCGTTTGCGACCCCGTAATGGTCTCTACAAGCGGGCACAAGCTGCTTCAAGACGATGCCATTCAGTCGATGGTGAAAGAGTTGTTCCCCCTGTCTTCCCTGATTACCCCCAATTTGCCGGAGGCGGAAACCGTCTTGGGACGAAGTGTGCAGACCCCGGAAGAAATGGAGACGGCCGCTCGCAAACTCTTGTGCTGCGGATGCAAAGCCGTCTTGCTCAAAGGAGGACACCTGAGCGGCGGACGAATGGCCGACTACCTGTTGACTGATGCGGGAGAAAGCAAATGGTTTGAAGCCGAAAGAACAAAAACATCGAATACGCACGGGACGGGATGCTCGCTCTCTTCAGCCATTGCCGCACTGCTGGCACAGGGATTTTCTACGGTAGAAGCAGTGGAAAAGGCCAAAGCATACATAACACAGGCCATCGAAGCCGGAGCCGAAGTAGAGACAGGAGGCGGACACGGACCGGTAAACCATTTTTTCGCCCCCATTCCGCTCATTAAAAGACCGATAAACACCCCCTGAAAGGACAAAATGAAGAAAAAGAGTTCCGTATCTCAATAATTATGAGTACTTTTGCAGCCGTTTTCAAGAAACAAAGTAAAAATTGAAACTTTAAATATATTAAAAGAAAAGAAGATGAAAGCATTTGTTTTTCCCGGACAGGGAGCCCAATTCGTGGGCATGGGCAAAGACTTGTATGAAAATTCAGCGTTAGCCAAAGAATTGTTTGAAAAAGCCAATGAGATTTTGGGTTATCGCATTACAGATATTATGTTTGAAGGCACAGACGAAGACCTTCGTCAGACAAAAGTGACACAACCGGCCGTATTTCTCCACTCCGTCATTTCAGCACTCTGCATGGGCGATGCTTTTCAGCCCGACATGGTTGCCGGACACTCGCTCGGCGAGTTCTCAGCTTTGGTAGCTTCCGGCGCACTCTCATTTGAAGACGGATTGAAGTTGGTATATGCTCGCGCTATGGCCATGCAAAAGGCTTGCGAAGCACAACCCTCAACAATGGCAGCCGTCATTGCCCTTGATGACGACAAAGTGGAAGACATTTGCGAACAGTTGACACGCACAGGCGAAATCGTTGTGGCTGCAAACTACAACTGTCCGGGACAAATCGTCATCTCCGGAACCATCGAAGGCATCGACAAGGCTTGCGTATTGATGAAAGAGGCCGGAGCCAAGCGTGCATTGCCCTTGAAAGTAGGTGGAGCTTTCCACTCTCCGTTGATGAACCCGGCCAAAGTAGAACTCGAAGCCGCTATCAACGCTACGCAATTCAACACTCCCAAATGTCCCATCTACCAAAACGTAGATGCATTGCCTCACACCAATCCCGAAGAAATCAAAGCGAACCTCGTGGCTCAACTTACGGCTTCTGTCCGCTGGACACAGACCGTCAAGAACATGTTGGCCGATGGAGCAAACGACTTTACGGAATGCGGACCGGGCGCAGTGCTTCAAGGACTCATTAAAAAGATAAACAAGGAAGCCAATGCACACGGCATTGCCTAATAAAAGACATTCTATATAGAAATGAATAACGGACTGCACCAGCCTTTCGGTATGTTACAAACCGCAAAGAAACGTGCAGTCCGTCTTTTTTTATTTAACTCTCGCAAGTAAAAAAAACATGGAGATAAAGGGAGATAAAAGGCCGAATGTATTGCTTAACTATTGGCCCTGTTCTCCAAGAGCGAAGCGATACCTCCTTTTAACTCCCTTTATCTCCAATGAAAGTTGAGCTTGCGAAACTTATTTTTTAACCCACTATGCAAGAAAACAAATTCGTATTATATCAAGTGTTCACCCGACTTTTCGGGAGTCAGAACGCCCATTGTAAACCCAACGGTAGCAAAAGCGAAAACGGATGCGGACGCATGGCCGACTTTACCACCAAAGCCCTCGAAGAAATCCGCGCATTGGGAGCCACACACATCTGGTACACAGGCGTCATCGAACACGCCACGCAAACCGACTACCGCCGATACGGAATCCGTCCCGACCATCCGGCTGTGGTGAAGGGAAAGGCCGGATCGCCCTATGCAATCAAAGACTACTACGACATCGACCCGGACCTCGCCACTTCCGTTCCCGACCGAATGAAGGAATTCGAGAACCTCGTGAAGCGAACCCACAAAGCCGGACTGAAAGTGGTGATGGACTTCGTGCCGAACCACGTGGCGCGTCAATACGCATCGGATGCGAAGCCTGCCGGAGTGAAAGACCTCGGAGAGGAAGACAATACGCAACACGCCTTCAATCCGCAAAACAACTTCTACTACATCCCCGGATGCAAACTCGAAGGACACATCAACCTGGCCAAAGATGCAACAGAGCCTTACCTTGAGTTTCCGGCAAAGGCTACAGGCAACGACCGCTTCGATGCATGGCCCAACGTGAACGACTGGTACGAAACCGTGAAGCTCAACTACGGAGTGGACTACTGCGGAGGAGGAAGCAGACACTTCGACCCCATACCCAATACGTGGATAAAGATGAGAGACATACTCCTCTTTTGGGCCGAAAAGGGCATTGACGGCTTCCGTTGCGACATGGCCGAGATGGTCCCCGCCGAATTCTGGGGATGGGCCATCGCACAAGTGAAAGAGCAATACCCCGAACTGATATTCATCGCCGAAGTATACAACCCCAACGAATATCGAAACTACATCTTCAACGGCAAGTTCGACTATCTATACGACAAAGTGGGGCTTTACGACACACTCAAAGCCGTCACCTGCTACAACCAGCCGGCAAACACCATTACCCGTTGTTGGCAAACGTTGGACGGCATACAGGAACACATGCTCAATTTCCTCGAAAACCACGATGAACAACGCATCGCCTCTGACTTCTTTGCAGGGAACGCCGAGAAAGGGCGTCCGGCCATGATTGTCAGCGCCTGCATGAACGTCAATCCCGTAATGATTTACTTCGGACAGGAATTCGGCGAATTAGGAATGGACGAAGAGGGATTCAGCGGACGAGACGGACGCACCACCATTTTCGACTATTGGACAATAGACACCATACGCCGCTGGCGAAACGGAGGAAAGTTCGATGGCCAATTGCTTACGGAACGGGAAAAAAACTTGCAAACCTTCTACCGCACACTGCTTAACCTCTGCACTTCGGAAAAAGCCTTGGCCAAAGGACAATTGTTCGACCTGATGTATGCCAACCAAGGCTGCTACACCTTCAACGATCACCGACTCTACACCTTCTTGCGCAAGCAAGACAAGGAGCTGATTCTCATCGTTGTCAACTTCGGAGAAGAAACGGCACATGCGGCCATACACATTCCGCAACATGCGTTTGATTTTCTCGGCATTTCTCCCAAAGAAACGGTCAAAGCAACCGACCTGCTCACAGGAAAGAAAGAAACAGTGGCACTTTCACCCGGTCAAGCGGTCAATACCACCGTTGAACCTTTCAGCGGAAAACTGTTGAAGATAAAGCTGTAAGTTTATCAGGAGTTAGAGGAGTTAGAGGAGTTATCGTTCGCTTCGCTCACTAGGAGTTAAAGGAGATAGAGGGAGATAAAGGGAGATAGAGGCCAAATGATAGGCGATACCATCGCCTCTGACTCCTAACGAGCAAAGCGAACGATAACTTCCAAAAAGCAAACATAAGACATAAAAAGAAAAAAGCAACAATGAGCAACCGTATTTTAGTGGTCGATGACGAAGAAGACCTGTGCGAAATTCTCCAGTTCAATCTAGAGAACGAGGGATACGAAGTAGACACCGCACATTCGGCAGAAGAAGCCTTAAAGATGAATCTGACGGATTACCACCTGATACTGCTGGACGTAATGATGGGCGAGATTTCCGGATACCGCATGGCCGACATGTTGCGGAAACAGCCCGAGACAGCTTCTATACCCATCATCTTCATTACCGCTCGCGATACGGAAAACGACAAGGTGACGGGCTTCAATCTGGGAGCCGATGACTACATAGCCAAACCCTTCTCTATCCGCGAAGTGGCGATGCGCGTGAAAGCCGTCATGCGGCGGACGACAAAGTCTAATCCGGCTTTGCAGAATCTTCATCACACCGAAAAAGAAGAACAGCTTCTACGCTACGAGACGCTCACCATCGACCTCAACAGAAAGCGCGTTTGCATCGGCGAAAACGAAGTGTCGCTCACGAAAAAGGAGTTTGAAATTCTGACGCTCCTGCTCACAAACATCGGCCACGTCTTTTCACGCGAAGAGATATTGGCACGCATCTGGAAAGACGATGTCATGGTGCTGGACCGCACAGTAGACGTCAACATGACCCGTCTGCGCAAGAAAATCGGCGAATACGGCAAACTCATCATTACCCGTCAGGGATACGGATATTGTTTCAACGGATAGCAAAAAGAGGAGGATAGCAGAAACATGAAACCCATTTCGTTCAGTCGCCAGCTCTATCTCTCTGTGATTCTTCTTTACGGAGTCCTGGTCACCTGCTTTATCTATTATCAGTTCAAGCGCGAAAAAGAATACAAGATTTCGCTGCTCAATTGTCGGCTGCAGGACTACAACCGGCAGTTGGGCGAAACACTGACCGAATGGCCCGAACTGACCGATTCGCTCCTGGCATCCTACGTTGTCAGCCATCCGCTGGAAGGACTCCGACTGACGCTCATCTCCCCCGATGGTGCAGTCCGCTACGACAATCAGCGCAACCGCTACGACACATTGCGCAACCACCTGCATCGCCCCGAAGTGAGCAATGCATTGACACGAGGAGAGGGATATGTCATCAACCGACAGTCGGAAACCACAGCCGAAAACTACTTTTACTCAGCCACCTATTTTCCGGCACAAAGCCTCATCATCCGCACCGCACTGCCCTATAACACCGTCCTTACGAGCTATCTGCAAGTAGACATGCACGTCATTGGGATTACGTTGGGCATCAGCCTCGTATTGGCCATCATCTTTCGCCAATATACCCATCGCCTGGGACGCTCCATCACGCAGTTGCGCCGCTTCGCCAAGAAAGCCGACCGGGGAGAGCCGTTCGACCCCAACGTGGAAGCCGAAGCCTTTCCTTCCGGAGAGTTGGGCGAGATTTCGCAACACATTGTCCGCATCTATCAGCACATGAAGCAGAGCCAGGAAAACCAATCGCGCATCAAGCGACAGCTCACGCAAAACATTTCGCACGAACTGAAGACGCCCGTCAGCAGTATACAGGGATATTTGGAAACTCTCGTGGTCAATCCCGAAATGGATCCCGAGCGCCGCCAGCAATACATCGAGCGATGCTATGCACAGAGCCATCGACTGGCCAGCCTGCTCAACGACATCTCTACGCTCAACCGCATGGACGAAGAGCTCTTGCAATCCATCACGAAGGAGGCAGTAAACGTTTCGCAAATGATGATCAACATGGTGCAGGAACTGACCCTCCAACTGGAGGAGCGAAACATGCAGGTGCACAACCAATTGCCGGACAACATACTGGTGCAGGGAGACGTTTCGCTCATTTATTCCATTTTCCGAAACCTGATGGACAATGCCATTGCCTATGCCGGAACGGGAACCATCGTCACGGTACGCTGTGTCGTAGAAGAGGCATTCTTCCAGTTCAGCTTCTCCGACAACGGAGTGGGCATCCCGCCGGAACATCTTTCGCGCATATTCGAGCGTTTCTATCGCGTAGACAAGGGACGAAGCCGCAAACTCGGAGGTACGGGTTTGGGATTGGCCATCGTAAGGAATGCCGTCATTCTGCATGGCGGAAACATCAGCGCACAAGCAGGCGAAAACGGAGGCGTAAACTTCCGATTTTCAATCAAGCGATGACCTCGACAGGCTCTTCGTGCAGGCAAACGGTTCTTCGAAGGACCGTTTTTTTGTTTTTATTAGGAAAAGATACAATTTTAAAGCCTCATTTATTTTTGTTATCGCTCGGTTTGCACTATCTTCGCGCCAAATCAAAATTTTTACTAATTATAATCAAAACAGATCCATGAAGAGACAAATTTTAGCAGGAGGCCTTTTGCTGTTGTCAACGGCAATGATGGCCCAAACGTT
>JAFUNW010000128.1 GCA_017472905.1 Bacteroidaceae bacterium | reverse complement strand
GATTCAAAGCGATAAAGCACTCCATCTTTCCGATAGGCATACAAACAGTCGTTCACTACATCCACATAAGAGAACGAACCATCCAAAATACGCTTCACTTCACCATTCTCCGAGTTAACCGTCCCCAAAGAACCTCCTGCTAAAGAGGCCCACAGTTCATTCTTAAAATTCAAAAGAGAAGAGAATGTTTCATTACTTAAAACTTTCCAATTCGACACATCCAACAGATTGTCCGATTTTTGCCCTACATATAGCCCTCCCTTTTCAAAAGCGACATATATGCGTTCATTCAAAACGGCACAAGCATTCACCCTATTTCCAAAATTATAAGTTGCGGTAATCTCTGCATCGGCGACATTCACCACCACCACTCCGAATGTCGTAAACATATAAGCATACTTTCCGCTCATTGTGATGCCCACAACTGTTTTGTCTGTCAGAGAAGAGTTCTTCAAATCAGTCATGTTATATACCTCGCCCCGTTCATCCATCAAGTCAATATTGCCGTTGTCATAAACAATCAACAAACGCTTTTGTGTCCGGTTCAAGGCTATATGCGTAACTGTCACATCACTCAACTCGCCCACCAAATCATAGGTCAGCAACTCACCATCCTCTACCGAATAAGAAAACAGTGAACCGGAAGACACAGCATAAACCTTATCGCCAAAGAAAACACTCGACTGACTCTTGTCATAGGCCATCATAGTCTGCCACTCCCCAATAGCCAATTGAGCATAGCTACAAACGAAAGCTCCCAATAATAAAATGAATGTAAACGTCTTACGCACCATCATGATTATAATTTATGATTTAAATCACCCCCTCAATTATCAACCCTTCACTCCTATCGGAGCGATTCCAAAAAGTCATTCAATTTTTCCACAGCCCGTGCACGATGACTGATGCGGTTTTTCACCTCGTTTCCCAATTGAGCGAAACTCTCGTCATACCCCTGTGGGCGAAACAGTGGGTCGTAGCCAAATCCTTCACCCTCGCAACGTTCATGCAGAATCTCTCCTTGCACTATACCTTCAAAAAGATATTCTTTCTCCTCTATTATTAACGCAATAACCGTGCGAAATTGTGCACTTCGATTAATTTTTCCCTCCATTCGGGTCAAAAGTTTCTGCATATTGGCTTCCGCATCGTTTGCCTCACCCGCATAACGAGCCGAATACACACCGGGTTCTCCATTCAAGGCCTCCACTTCCAACCCCGTATCATCTGCAAAACAATCACAACCATACCGTTCGTGAATATACCGGGCCTTCATCAGCGCATTCCCTTCCAATGTATCAGCCGTTTCCGGAATATCTCCCGAATGTCCTATCTCCTTCAAACTCAACAGTTCAATCTTATTGCCTAAAATAGCACGTATTTCATCCAACTTGTGTGCATTATTCGTTGCTACAACTAGTTTTATCATATTATAATTTAAATTTATGACTGCGAAGCTAATTAAGAACTTTGCTCAGAACTAATTCTGATTTTCACAACTCTTTAACCTTTTTGTATGCGCTTGCTCTTCACCTTTATCTGATCAAAACCTTCGCCATACACCCCAACTACATTGCTTTGAGAAATAAAAGCCTCCGGGTCTATATCTTTCACCAATCGGAATATACTCACGGCTTCTGCCTTACGAGCCAATACGCACAACACTTTAACCGGCTGTTTGCTGTAGAAACCCGTACCATCAAGCACCGTCACACCCCGATTAACCTCCGACATGATAGCCTCCCCAATCTCATCATACTTCTTACTGAAAATAAGAAACTGTACACTCTGTCGGGCACTGTTCACTACATAATCTATCACAAAACTAATGATAATCAGTGTCACAAAGCCAAAAACAACCCGGCGCCAATCGTGAAATACAAAATAGCAGGACGAAATGATAATCACATCACACACCATAATCATACGGCCGAACGTTACGGCACGATACTTATTAACAATGGCTGCAATTATATCCGTTCCCCCCGTACTGCCTCCCACATTAAACACCACTGCAATACCTACACCACAGAAAATAGACCCGATGACACACGCCATAAAATCCTGGCCCGGACCTATAATCTGCAGCAACGTACCAGACTCGTCTTTCATCAATTCTTGAAAGAAATCCAGAAAAAACGTCAATGTCAATACGGAGAAGATAGTTTTCAAGCAGAATTTAAACCCAAGAACGTAAAGTGCCACTCCCAAAAAAGCAGCATTTATTACGAAGTAGCTATATTGCATCTCTATGCCGGTAGCATAGAAAATAATAGCCGAAATACCGGTCACACCACCGGTCGAAATCTGATAAGGAAGCAGAAACAAAGTCCACCCCATAGCATAAGCCATCAACCCTAACGTAATCGTCAAATAGTCTTTGGCTTCTCGAAAAAGTCTGTTTCTTGATGAAATCATTTTTTGTAATTTATGATTTAGTTTTTTAGGAGTTTAAAGGAGTTCGCCAACTCCTTTACCTCCTAAATTAAGATTAAATCACAATGTTCACGATTTTTCCGGGCACCACGATAATCTTCTTCGGTTCCTTACCCTCCAAATATTTTCCGGAAGCTTCGGCTGCAAGTACCGCCTTGGAGACCGTATCGCGATCAGCATCAGCAGCAAAGTCCATCGTAAAACGGGCCTTACCGTTGAACGAAACCGTATAACGCACCGTATCCTCCTTCAAATATTCTTCATTACACTGAGGCCATTCGGCATCGCACACACTGGTATCGTGTCCCAATAGTTCCCACAGTTCTTCACTCACATGTGGAGCAAACGGAGCCAACAAAATCACCAAGTTCTCCAATACTGCACGCTTGCCACACTTCAAGCCCTGCAACTCACCCACGCAAATCATAAACGCACTCACCGATGTATTATAAGAGAAGTTCTCAATATCGGTAGTAACTTTCTTTATCAATTTATGTACCGACTTCAACTCCTCGCGCGTAGGCTCCTCGTTCGTAAGCAGCAAATCGCCTTGTTTGGACCAGAACAATCCCCAAAGCTTTTTCAGGAAGCGATGGCAACCGTCTATTCCGTTCGTATCCCAAGGTTTGCTCTGCTCTACAGGACCCAAGAACATTTCGTACATGCGCAACGTGTCTGCTCCATATTTCTCAACAATCATATCCGGATTCACCACATTGAACATCGATTTCGACATCTTTTCCACAGCCCATCCGCAAACATATTTACCATCTTCCAAGATAAATTCTGCATCCGCATACTCCGGACGCCAAGCTTTGAACGATTCCACATCCAACACATCGTTCGAAACGATGTTTACATCCACATGAATCGGAGTTGTGTCGTACTTATCTTTCAATCCGGCCGAAACAAACGTATTCGTATCCTTGATACGGTACACAAAGTTGCTTCGTCCTTGAATCATTCCTTGATTCACCAACTTTTTGAAAGGCTCGTCTTTCAGACTCACGCCCAGATCATACAGAAATTTATTCCAGAAACGAGAGTAAATCAAATGGCCCGTAGCATGTTCCGTACCGCCGACATAAAGGTCCACATCCTGCCAATATCCGGCAACCTCGGTTGATAAGAGAGCCTTGTCGTTTGTCGGATCCATATAGCGCAGATAATAAGCTGAAGAACCTGCAAATCCGGGCATGGTGTTCAATTCCAATGGGAAAACTGTCACTCCATCAATTCGGCTGTTCTCAGTAACCTTCTTGGCCACAGTATCCCAAGCCCAACGCGTAGCATTCCCCAACGGAGGTTCGCCCGTTTCCGTTGGCAAAAACTTATCCACTTCCGGAAGCTCCAACGGCAAACATTCGCTCGGAATCATGTAAGGCATACCATCCTTGTAATAAACCGGGAATGGTTCGCCCCAATAACGTTGACGACTGAATATCGCATCACGCAAACGATAGTTTACCTTGACGCGGCCCAAGCCATGTTCTGCTACATATTTTTTTGTGGCTGCAATAGCCTCTTTGATGGTTAACCCGTTCAACGTCAAGTCGCAATAAGGCTCTACACCCGATTTCGGAGAGTTGCATACAATACCTTCTTTCGCATCGAAGCTCTCTTCGCTCACATCGCATCCTTCAACCAACGGAACAATGGGCAAATCGAAATGCCGAGCAAAGGCATAGTCTCTACTGTCATGAGCCGGAACAGCCATGATAGCTCCCGTTCCGTAGCCCGCCAGCACGTAATCGCTAATCCACACCGGTACAGACTCACCCGTAAACGGATTTACGGCATACGAACCGCTGAACACTCCGCTTACCTTACGGTCGGCTATGCGTTCGCGCTCCGTACGCTTCTTCGTACGGTCGAGATAGGCCTCCACTTCAGCTTTCTGTTCGGGAGTAGTCAAAGCAGATACCAACTCGCTCTCCGGAGCCAACACCATAAAGGTTACTCCGAACATTGTGTCGGCGCGAGTCGTAAATATCGTAAACTCAAGGTCGCTATCTTTCACCTTAAAGCGTATTTCCGCACCTTCCGAACGACCTATCCAATTGCGCTGCGTCTCTTTCAACGAATCAGTCCAATCAATTCGATCCAATCCCTCTAACAAACGGCCGGCATAAGCAGAAACACGCAAACACCATTGACGCATCTTCTTCTGTACGACCGGATATCCGCCTCGTTCGCTCACACCATCTACCACCTCATCGTTGGCCAGTACCGTACCTAACGCCGGACACCAATTGACCATTGTTTCCCCCAAATAAGCTATGCGGTAGTTCATCAACACCTCCTGCTGCTCTTTCTCGCTCATGGCATTCCACTCCGCAGCGCTGAAGCTGAGTTCTTCGCTCTGAGCCACATCCAATCCATCGGTTCCATTCTTCTCGAAATGAGCAATCAAGCGACTGATTGGACAAGCTTTCTCCGTTTTGTTGCAATAAAAACTATCGAACATCTGCTGGAAAGCCCATTGCGTCCAATGATAATAACCCGCTTCGCAGGTGCGCACTTCGCGACTCCAGTCGAACGAAAATCCTATTTTGTCCAACTGCTCGCGATAGCGATTGATATTAGCCTCCGTAGTGATGGCCGGATGTTGTCCGGTTTGAATCGCATATTGTTCAGCCGGCAATCCGTATGCATCATATCCCATCGGATTCAACACATTGTATCCTTGCAAACGTTTATAGCGGGCATAGATGTCGCTGGCGATATATCCCAACGGATGCCCCACATGAAGTCCCGCACCCGAAGGGTAAGGGAACATATTCAATACATAAAATTTCTTCTTCGTAGCGTCTTCCGTCACTTGATAGGTCTTATTCTCTACCCATCGTTTTTGCCACTTTTGCTCGATTTCTCTAAAGTTATATTCCATAGCGGATATCCTTGTTTTTATAAAATGATTATACCTTATTATAATAATTGACCGCAAAGATACTGCAAACCAAGGGGAGAACAAAAAGAATTCATTCTTTTTTTATCCCAAGAGCTTTGGTATCCAAAGTATTGCGAACAAAACCACGACAGAAAAAAGCTTTTTACGCCTTTTGGCTCTCCCTATAAAGTGTGATAATTCACGAAACCTCTATCTTTTGAGTATACAAAACACTAACTATCAGTCGGATATTATGGAATGAGAAGAATCAAAGAAAATCCTCGACTTGCTCTCGAAAATCTGCCGTGCAGCAGAGTTCCGTCCGCCGTGCAGCAGAAGTTCGTCTGCTGCACGGCAAAAATTGCTCCGCAAGGCAACAGATTTTCGAGAGCAAGCCGCAGTTTTCAACTTGTGCCTAACGAAGCTGCAAATGTTCCGAATTTCCCTTATTCATTGCGCCATAATATCCGATATAGAACTGTTATTTTATTGATACAAGTCAAGAAAAGAGGCTTTTTATGTTATAAAACATATTTTTCTTTTTGCCTAAATAGAAAAAGCCTCTACCTTTGCGCCGTCTTTAAAAGACAATAGGATAACAAAAAACAGAGAAAAAGACTATCCGTGACGGCCTGTCTGACTAAAATTAGTGTTTTATTAAGGTAAAAAGATTATGAGTATTTTAACACCCATCGCTTTTGCAATAGTAGCTATTGCAGCGATAGCAAGTAATGGTTCCCTCTTTGGCGGAAACATGAAATGAGAAAATTGAGAGAAAGTTTATTTTGTGTATCTCGGACTCATCCTAAAAATTGCAAGGATGAGTCTTTTTTGTATTCATAAAAAAGTGGAGTTCACTGTTAACAGAAAACTCCACTCATCGTTACTTTGTGTACAGTCTAAGCTGCATCCAACTATTTCTTCTCTCTCACATCAGTTTGTGCTTCCACGACATTCACTACATAATCGCCCAGTTTTTCACATTCAACGATAATATCCATATAGTGAACACCCATTTGGTAGTCGTACTCTTTGTTATTCACATCTACGACATTCTGATTCTTCAACTGATTCCGGTAATTGTTTATTTCGTTTTCGATATTAAACGTTTGATTCACATCCGTATGCGAAGGATTCTCCAACGTCCGTATCATCTGCTCCAACGAATTGTCCGTAAGCTCCATCATTTGCAGAATATGTTCGTATTGCTTGTTCGTAAAGTCTTTCTTCGAAGCATGCTTACGATTAATCGTACGAGCCAGGTTATAACAACTATCACCTATACTTTCGATCTCGGTTACTTCGCGCAACATGGAGCGAACTTGCAACTTGCTCTCCGAACTGAGCCTTCCTTCAGATACCAGATTCAAGTATTGCGCAATCTCAATCTCCATACTGTCACTGATGTTCTCATACTTCTCAATGCGGCTGAAAAGCTTGTTGAATTCACTGTCATTCTCCAATTTCAACAAGTCGCGAACCAAACCAAACATACGCCGAGTACGACTGGCAAAAAGATTAATCTCTTTGCGAGCCTGCAAAATGGAAAGTTCCGCTGTAGAAAGCATACCTCCGGTAATAAAGTGCAAACGAAATTCTTCTTCCTCCTTTTTAGACGGGACAATGGCGCAAACCGTCTTCTCGATAAGCTTCACAAGCCATATAAGAATACAAACATTACAAACATTAAATGCCGTATGGAAAGCCGACAGCATCAAAGGTACGGCAACTTCGGTTTCTGTACTTCCCAGAATATCGGTAACAAACCATTTGATGGCTTCCGTAAACGGATGGAAAAGAATTAAAACCCAAATCACACCGAACACATTAAACATCAAATGTGCCATCGCAGCTCGCCGAGCCTGCGTATTGCCCGTAATGGCAGCCAAATTTGCCGTAATGGTCGTTCCGATGTTCTCACCCAAAACCAAAGCTGCTCCCAATTCAAAGGAAATCCAACCATTGGCACACATAATCAACGTGATAGCCATCGTTGCAGCCGATGCTTGAACAATCATAGTCAGCACCGTACCTATCAAAACAAATAAAATTACAGAGAAGAATCCCATATCGGTCCAATTCTGCAAAGAAGCCAACATTTCCGGATTGTGCTGCAAATCCGGAGCATTGCTTTGCAACATGGATAATCCCATAAACAAGAATGAGAAACCGAAAATAAACTCTCCAATGGATTTGCGATTACTATTTTGAGCGAATAGTACCGGAATGGCCCCAAGAGCCAACAACGGTAATGCATAATCTGCCAAGCTGACCTTAAATCCTAAAATAGAGATAATCCATGCTGTGACTGTCGTTCCGATATTTGCTCCCATAATCACCCCGATAGACTGGGTCAACGTGAGCAATCCGGCATTCACAAAACTAACAACCATCACAGTCGTCGCCGATGATGACTGAATAAGCATCGTTATCAACATACCGGTAAGTACACCGGTTACGCGATTGGTGGTCATTGCCGTCAGAATACTGCGTAAGCGATCTCCCGCAAATTTCTGCAACGCTTCACTCATAATCTTCATTCCATACAAGAAGAGAGCCAACGAACCCAACAGCTTCATAAAGTCAAAGAAAGTATATTCCATACTGCATTCGTTTTTTTAAAGTTTTCGTTTCTGTTACAATTCTATTACATTCTTATTACAAAATTACGGCAAATATACATAAAAAACGAAAAAACAAACATTCTAAGGCGCTCTTTTTGTCATTTTATCCTAAAATCAACCATAAAAGGAAAGCGATGTCCCGTTCTGCCGAACGAAACATCGCCTTCCTCTTTGTATCTTTGTTATACCTTTCTCTTAAGCTTGATGAACAGTAAGTTGTGGGAACGGGAAATCGATACCCTCTTTGTTGAAGGTTGCATACACCGTTTTGTTCATGCTGAAATATACATCCCAATAATCGCTGCTCTTCACCCAAACACGTACCACCACATTCACACTGCTGGCAGCCAATTCCACCATCTCAACCGTATAAGAAGGAGTTTGAAGAATACGCTGATCTGCCGCAATAATGTCGCGCAAAATGCTTTCCACCTTCTGATAGTCTACACCGTATTCAACACCAAAGGTGAAATCAACCCGACGAGTGTCCATACAACTGTAATTGGTCACTACACTGCTACTCATCGCACCATTCGGAGCATATACAACCTTATTATCCGCTGTAACCAGGATGGTGTGGAAAATCTGAATCTCTTTAACTGTACCAGACGCACCGGTAGCCGACTCAATATAATCACCAACTTTATATGGACGGAACAACAAAATGATCAATCCACCTGCAAAGTTTTGAAGGTTACCGGACAATGCCATACCGATAGCAACACCAGCCGAAGCTAACAAAGCAGCAAAACCGGTGAGTTCAATACCCAACTTGCCAATGACAGCCAAAATAAGCATTACCATCAACAAGATGTTAACCATGCTCTTCAAAAACGTTTGCACACCGGCCTCAACCTTACGCCGTTCCAGAATCTTGGCGAAGAGTCGGTTGAGCCACATAACCAAGAAACGACCTATTATTAAGATGATTAATGCACCCAGAATACGCTCTCCCAAATTTAATCCGGCATCAATCAAACGATTAACTACCGTTGAAAACTGTTGTCCTAAATCTGCTGATAAAAACATTCTTCTTTTCTATTTTAAATTTATAAAACTTTATTTTACTTCACTTCCCGGCTTCACTTCCTTCAACAGAGAGGTAACAGACAAAGAACCATCCCAATTCTCTGCACTCAGAATCATGCCTTCGCTCACCAAGCCATTCTTAAATTGACGCGGAGCCAGATTTGCAATAAACAAGACTTGTTTACCGACCAATTCTTCGGGAGTATAATGCTGTGCAATACCACTCACAATTGTACGATTCTCTAATCCATCGGCAATCTTGAACTTCAAGAGTTTCTTCATCTTGGGAACATTTTCACATTCCAATACAGTTCCTACACGAATATCCAATTTCTCAAAATCTTCAAAAGAAACAGTCGGTTTTATCGGATTGGCCTTATATTCGGCCTCTTTATTAGCCTCTTTGGTAGCTAGCAATTTTTCCACTTGAGCTTCAATCGTTGCATCTTCAATCTTCTCGAAAAGCAAAGAAGGAGTTCCCAACTGATGACCGGCAGAAAGCAAGTCCATTGCACCCAACTTAGCCCATTCCAATTTCTCTACATTCAACATTTCACGCAATTTTGCACTACTGAAAGGAAGAAACGGTTCAAAAGCAATAGCTAAATTTGCCGTCAACTGCAACGAAACATGAATTATTGTCTTTACTCTCTCCGGATCGGTCTTGATTACTTTCCAAGGCTCTGTATCAGCAATGTATTTGTTTCCGATACGAGCCAAATTCATCGCCTCTTTTTGAGCATCGCGGAACTTAAAGTTATTCAATAGATTCTCGACTTTTTCTTTAATATCTTTGAACTCTGCCAAGGTCTCTTCATCATAAACTGTCAGTTCTCCGATGGGAGGAACTATACCATTGTAATACTTCTGTGTCAGTTGCAAAGCACGATTCACGAAATTACCATATACAGCAACCAATTCGTTATTATTGCGTGCTTGAAAATCTTTCCATGTAAAGTCATTGTCTTTGGTCTCCGGAGCATTGGCAGTCAATACATAACGCAACACATCTTGTTTACCGGGGAAATCTACTAAATATTCATGCAACCAAACGGCCCAATTGCGACTTGTTGAGATTTTATCTCCTTCCAGATTCAAGAATTCATTGCTGGGAACATTGTCTGGCAAAATGTAACTTCCTTCAGCTTTCAACATTGTAGGAAAGACGATACAGTGGAAGACTATATTGTCTTTTCCAATAAAATGAACCAAACGCGTCTCAGGGTCTTTCCACCAAGTTTCCCACGAACCTTTTTCCGGATGAGCATCACACAACTCTTTCGTATTTGAAATATATCCGATAGGAGCATCGAACCAGACGTAAAGCACTTTACCTTCTGCTCCCTCTACCGGAACGGGAATACCCCATTCTAAATCGCGCGTTACCGCACGAGGCTTCAAACCGGCATCCAACCAACTTTTACATTGACCATACACGTTGCTACGCCATTCCTTATGGTCGCCCAAAATCCATTGTTCCAACCATTGCTGGTAATCGTTTAGTGGTAAATACCAATGCTTAGTCGGACGCTTAACCAACGAATTTCCGGTCAATGCATTCACCGGATTAATCAACTCATCAGGAGACAACGTACTTCCACATTTCTCGCATTGGTCGCCATAGGCTCCTTCTGCATGACATCGTGGACATTGCCCCTTGATATTCCGGTCACTTAAAAATTGATTCGCACCTTCATCATAGAATTGCTCACTCTCCAACTCTACAAACTTACCATTTTCATATAGTTTCTTAAAAAAGTCCGAAGCTAACGCATGATGCGTCTTGGAAGTTGTTCTCGAATAAACATCGAACGAAATACCGAACTCCGCAAAAGCATTTTTAATGATTGTATGATAACGGTCTACCACGTCTTGCGGAGTACAACCCTCTTTTTTGGCACGAATGGTTACGGGTACTCCATGTTCATCAGACCCACCAATAAACAATACATCTTCACCTTTCAAACGAAGATAACGTACATAAATATCAGCCGGAACATATACTCCGGCCAAATGACCGATATGTACAGGACCGTTCGCATAAGGCAAAGCAGAAGTCACCGTAGTTCGTTTAAATCTCTTTTCCATATATTCTTTATTAATATTTTCCTTTTTTAAACCCTCTTTCCTCAATTGGAGTGCAAAAATAACAAGAATTCTTCATTCAGAAAACCGACCAACCCACTTTAATCAAAAGCATTCTTATTTCTTAAGAACTTTTACTCCTTTTCTAATATAAATCTGTCCTTTTTCCAAGTCTCTGACCCGACGTCCCCAAAGATCATAATAAGGTGCAATCTCGTCTCCCTTCCAATCTTTTTCCGGAGCAGAAATAGCAGATGCTACCGGGACTAAATTTATATAGAATAGGTTAAAGGTATTCGCTTTCGTAATCTCATGAGTTCCGGCCTCCAATTCTACGATAATAACATTCCCCGATTCTGCTGTCAGTTTCTCTCCATCGACCTTTATGTTAGGAATTGTTCCCTCTGCAAAGACTAATGTCAACATCATTTTTTCCGTAATTGTAAAACGAATGGATGTACTGCTTTCTATTTTCAAACAGTCGGTGTATGTTACCCCATTCACAGTAGCTTCTCCTTTCGAATTGGAATAATTTCCTGAAATCGTATAAAATGGATTAGAAGGAGTACGTCCTGTAAAATGACAAACATAATCTCCGTCAATAGGCAATTGAGGTATTTCTTCATCACCGGTATTATCATCCTCACCTTCTTCTTCACTTCCTCCGGAAGTATTATCGTCTTCTGTATTACCGCCCCAAAAACCTTTTAAAGTGGAAGAGTAAGCTGTTATTGCCTCTTTTAATGCACTATTCACTTCGTAATCTGTATCGTCCGTAGCATTACTGAAACTCCATTGGAAATCACCATGTTGCATCCGACCTGCTCCATATTCCCCTGTCACAATAGCAGGAATGTCAAGAGCATCATCTGCTGTATAGGCATACATTTTTGACAAATCTGTATCAAAATTATTATAAACCGTCTTCCCTACCAATGTTACATACGTAGAAGGTACTTGTTCCTCGCGTGTTGCAGCCTCGTAACAATCAAAAGCTGTAGCAGACTCTTTGTGAGTCACTAATCGAAAATTGGCAGACTTCTCTGCATATACGTTACCATAAGATTTTATCATACCACCATCTTCTCCGGAAAACGTACCCTTTCCATCACCGGAAATATCTGTTCCTTGTAAAGAGATAAGCATCGGACGATTGGTATTGCGAAAATAATTGCTCTCCACAAACACATTGCTCCCACTAGTAGCACCGACACCATACTTGGAAACACCATCAAAATAGTTATTATATACATGCACCGTCATTGTACGCACACGCGGATGACGCGAATCGCTGTGATCAAACCAATTGTGGTGATAACTGATGAAGTTCTCCCCCGTTTCACTAGTCATACCACAAAGAGCCATCTTTCCACAATCCCAAAAATGATTGTAAGAAAATGTCATATATTTCGAATCTCCCTTGCAATCCAGAGAACCATCACCTTTTGCTTGGTCAGAATCTCCTCCTGTCTGCCCATAAAAGAAATCAATATGATGCACCCAACAATTACTATTGTCCGAATCAATGGAGATACAATCATCCAGACATAACATCACAGCAAAATTTCTTAATTCTACACTTTTGCAATTACGCAAAAGAATTCCAAATCCCCGAATGGCTGCATCCCGTCCTACTCCCTCCAACGTTATATTCATTTCGGAAGCAACATTTTTTCCTTTAATCTGCAATCCTTCCGAACTGCTGGAAAATTTATCCATATCCGAATCCTCAATCGTACCGATTAAACGAATTGCCAAAGGGGTTTTATCATATCCTTTTTGACGAGCATCTAATATAGCCTGCAAACCGGTAAATGTTTGCGCTGTACCATTGCTTTTCGTAACGACATCGCAGGTAACGGTCTTAGCTGTTTCACTCGTTACATACAATACCTTAGCATTGCTTTTCAATTTACCATCATCCCCATATGCACCTACTCCCGAACAATTTAAATGAGCAAAACCGGCACGATCGTGTGCACGCACCGTAAAAACATCCGATTCAACCGTTCCATTCGTCAATTCCTTGCCTTCTGCATCTAAGGCCATTACCTTAAATTGATACTCTCCGGCTGATAAGCCTAATGCGTCTGCGCGACCATAATCACCATAATTGCGAACCAATGGAGCATCCAATAAAACATATTCTCCACCCGAAGCACGACAATAAACTTGATAAAAAGAGGCTCCATCTACCAACTCCCATACGACATATCCGGATTCAAACCAGCCACCATACTCTCGAATTGTAACAGAAGCAGCATGCACTCCTATGCAAAGAATTGCAAACGCACACATTAGCCAGACTCTGATTCGTTTCATAATAACTCCCTTTTAGATAAATTCATTTATTTTCAGCGACAAAGATACGACAAAGAAATGAAAATGAGAGCGAAACAGGAAAAGAATGTTGTCTGTTAGCGAAACAGTATTTGCCAAGATGATGCGGTGTCACCAAAACCTAATTAAAACAGAGCTTCGTTACTATCCCGTTACTTCGGCCTTGATCTTGAGAGGTTGTTTTGGTTGCCTTGAATGTTCCACCTGCACAATATTCTTCAGTTCATCATTTACAGTTTCAATGATAGATTTCTTGCGAAGTAGAAGTTTGTCTGGCACACTCATCAATGCCCCTTTCATATTGCTTTTCAGCTTGGTGATGAACTGTATGCCATCCACAAAGAGCCTCTGAAATAGTTCCTTGCCGATATAGCCCTTATCTCCTACCAGCCAGCAAGACCTTCTTGATGAACAGGGCAAGAGGGACGGCGACCTCTCTTTCAAGTTTCACGAAACGGTTATACGAGACAATTTTAGGAAAAAGATGCCGCAGATGCTTGCATACCTTTTCAAGATAGAAATGCTTGAGGCAACGGTAGCTGGAATCATGAAACAGTATCATGATAAGCATTATTTCTGCCTTTGACATGGTGGAATCACGATGGTAGGCGCGCTTTTTTTTACTTTTCAGCGTATATTTTGCCGTCATCATATCAAAAAACTTGCAGAAATCATCTGCCATACAGAATAATTCAGTAACTTTGTCAGCGGTGAGCATAGCGATTATTGTTTGTAATTCTTTGTATTTGAACACTATAAAGTT
>JAFUNW010000127.1 GCA_017472905.1 Bacteroidaceae bacterium | reverse complement strand
GTTGAAAGATGATTTCTGTTCGCTCCATCGCCGGAGCGATTTCCATGTGGGCGATTTTGTGGAGTTGCAATCTTTGGTGAGGGAAGTCGGCATTGAGGAGATGAGTCTGCAGAAAGTCTATGCCATTCTTTTTGGGGAACGCATCTCAAAGAGTCAGCGTTTGAGCAATTGGGAAGCCGATGTCTTGAACAGCAAGCAGAAGATGTATGCAGCCATAGACGCATGGGCTTGTGTGAAAATCTATCAGCGTTTGATGGAGTTGCAAGCTTCCGGAGAATATGAACTGGAGGCGTTGCCGGAAGAAGAAGTGTAGTTATGGAGATAAAAGGAGATAGAGGGAGGTAAAAGGAGAGAGAGGGAGATAAAAGGAGATAGAGGCCGATAGTTTAGCTATACTATTCTCTTTGTCATGCTAAGCGGAGTCGAAGGATCTTCTATTAGGAGATAGAGGGAGATAAAAAGGAGATAGAGGCCAATAGTTGTGGAGGTAAAAGCAAAATTTGCCATACTGTTGGCCTCTGTCTCCCAAAGGAGCGAAGCGACTATCTCCCTTTAACTCCCTTTATCTACAAGAAAGTTGAGCTTGCGACTGTGAAACAGATGAGAGCTTAGCTCGAACTAAGCTTAAATTAAAATCAAAAGAATATGAACTATAGAAAAGTATATTTGAAAAAGGGGAAGGAAGAGTCGTTGAAACGTTTCCATCCCTGGGTCTTTTCCGGAGCCATTCAGCGCATGGAGGGTGAGCCGGAAGAGGGGGAGGTTGTCAGTTTGTTTACCTCCGAAAAACAATTTATTGCCAGCGGACATTACCAGATAGGTAGCATTGCGGTGCGTGTGCTTTCTTTTCAGGACGAGCCGATTGATTCCTCTTTTTGGTTGAAGCGCTTGTCTGTAGCCTATCAGTTGCGTTGTGCCATTGGCGTGGCGGAGAATCCGAATAACAATACCTATCGTCTGGTACATGGCGAGGGTGATAACCTGCCGGGACTGGTCATCGATGTCTATGGCAAAACGGCAGTGGTGCAGGCTCATTCAGTCGGTATGCACGTCTGTCGCATGGAGATTGCTGAGGCCTTGAAGCAGGTGATGGCCGGAGTCGTGGAAAACATCTATTATAAATCGGAAACCACCTTGCCCTATAAAGCGGAACTGGGACAGGAAAACGGATTTATCTACGGAGGAAGTGCCGATAACGTAGCTTTGGAAAACGGATTGAAATTCCATGTCGATTGGTTGAAAGGGCAGAAAACGGGATTCTTTGTAGACCAACGGGAAAATCGTGCTCTGTTGGAGCGTTATGCCAAAGGGCGTTCCGTGTTGAATATGTTTTGCTATACCGGAGGCTTTTCGTTTTATGCCATGCGTGGGGGAGCCAAGTTGGTACATTCGGTAGACAGTTCTGCCAAAGCGATCGACCTGACCAATCAGAATGTGGCATTGAACTTCCCCGGAGACTCACGCCACGAGGCTTACGCGGAAGATGCATTTAAATACTTGGACCGCATGGGCGACCAATACGACTTGATTATTCTGGACCCTCCTGCTTTTGCCAAACACAAGGATGCATTGCGCAATGCACTGCAAGGCTATCGGAAACTCAACGCCAAGGCTTTTGAGAAAATCAAGCCCGGAGGTATCCTCTTTACTTTCTCTTGTTCGCAAGTCGTTACGAAAGATCATTTCCGTACGGCGGTCTTTACGGCGGCAGCCATGAGTGGACGCAGTGTACGCATTCTCCATCAGTTGACTCAGCCGGCGGACCATCCCGTCAATATTTATCATCCCGAAGGGGAATACCTCAAGGGACTGGTACTTTATGTAGAGTGAGGTTTTTGAGTAGGAGTTAAAGGAGTTATCGTTCGCTTCGCTCACTAGGAGTTAGAGGAGTTAAAGCCAATAGTTTTGCAGACATGATTGCAAGGCTATTTTAAACTCCTCCCCTGTCTTAGGGGAGGTCCCTGAAAGGGGGAGGGGTTTCGGTATTACTTCTTCGTACATTTTGTCATCCTGACGGTCTTTGTCATGCTGAGCGAAGCCTTTTTTCGCTATCGCTCAAGGGAACTTCTCCTAGAGAGCGAAGCGAACGATAACTCCTAGCGTAGTGATAACTCCTCTAACTCCTTTAACTCCTTTAACTCCTTTAACTCCTTTAATTATTTCCTCACCCAATCCCCATCAATTGAATTTCGAAAATAAGGGTCGAATGTTTCGGGATACCGTTGGTAGAGAAAGCGCCATATCCCAAACGGGACGGAATGTAGATGCGCCACTTGTCTCCTATACGCATGTGAGGGAGGGCAATCTTCCATCCGTCAATCAGTTCAGCCAATCGGAATGCATCGGGATAGCCTTGACCTGTGTTGTCGTCAAAGACCTTTCCGTTGGTCAACATGCCTTTGTAGTAGACCGATACAATGTGGCGAAGCGTTGGAGAAGCACCATCGCCACTCTCCAACACTTCGTATAAGACTCCACCGACCAAGGAGAGAACTCCCGGTTCGGTGGCTTTTTTCAAAAGAAAATCTTCGTTCTCCTGTTTGTAATTCTCTTGCTTCTTGCCCATTATTTTCCCCAGATTCCTTCGCTTGTCATTTGTATGCGTTTCAACTCTCCGTTTTTCTTGTAATAGAGGCGGTCGATGCAGACCGAGCGGCGGAAGCTGCTTCCGGCCGTATTGATGCCTCCGTTGTGGTAGATGAAGTACCAATCTCCTTTGAACTTCACGATGGCGTGGTGGTTGGTGTTGCAGTTGCCGGCCACTTCATTCAGAATGCCCTTGTATTCCCAAGGTCCGTTGATGCTCTTGCTCATGGCATAAGCTGTTTTCTCCGGAAATCCTACCGAGAAAGTCAGGTAATACCAATCTTTGTGTTTGTGAATCCAGGGGGCTTCGGTGAAGAAGTCGTAATCCTTGTGTGCTTGATGGGCCGGTTGTTGGTTTATCTTCATGAGAGCCTCTTGCTTTTCGGCCGGTAACGAAGGTTGGTGAATGCCCGGAATGTCGATGGGCATGATTTCGCCGTCCAGCTCCGTCATGTTCGGTTTCAGTTTGGCATAATAGAGCTGCGTATTTCCCCAAAAGATGTATCCCGTTCCGTCTTCGTCCACCAGGACGGTCGGGTCAATGTCGTCCCAGCTGATGCGGGTCCATTGGGTGGTCATGTCGTTGGTCACGAGCGGCTTTTCTACAGCTTTGAACGGTCCGGTAGGGGAGTCCGATACGGCTACTCCGAGAGCTTTTCCATGAATGCTTTTGTGCTCGGCCGTCACGTACCAGTAATATTTCCCGTTGTGCTTGATGCATTGGCTGGCCCACGCCTGACCCGAAGCCCAAGGAAAGTCGGTCGCTTTCATCTTATAGGAATGTTCGATCCACGTCTTCATGTCTTCGGTGGATAGGATGCACCATTCACGCAAGTCGTAGCGCTCGCGGTTCGGCGGACATTGGTCGTGTCCGGCATATACGTAGAGGCGCTCACCGTCTACCAGGGCGGCAGGATCACCGAGGAATTTGTATTTCACAAAAGGATTGGAGGTGGCGGTAAACACCGTATCCACATCACCGGTTGTTTGAGCCTTCAAGGGAAGAGCAGCCATGCCGCAGAGGGCAGCAATCAGTAGTTTCTTCATGTTTCTGTTTCTTTATTGGGTTTCGTTAGGTGGACAAAGGTAGGCAAATTCATTGATAATGCGAAAGAAATGAGGAAAAAAGGGGATTTTCTTAGCTGAAAAGATTAATAAGAGTTAAATAATTGCAGATTCCGGTTTGTAGTTCTTGTATAAATGAAGAAAAGCATTACCTTTGCACCGTGTTTTTCATGGTATTAGATTTAAGGTTAATGGAAGATTGGTTGTCGGGAGACAACCTTCTTTTTTATATGGACATTTTTTCTTTCTCTTTTCCTTTTGTCTTTCTATTCTTTTTTTTCTTTCATCAAAAAAACATGTTTTACTTTCATACGTAACTCGTTGATATTCATACTACTTGCTATGAAAGGACGAATCATGCTTTCATAGAAGTCCACATTGATTCAGGAAGGAGTACGTCTTCGTACTTGATTTTGCTGCCGGCTCTATAAAATCTGTTGCACTGCTCATCTTCGTCTGCTGCCCAGCAGATTCCTTTCCGCCGTGCAGCAAAAAGTGCTCTGCTGCACGGCGGATTTTTGTTTGCCGTGCAGCAGATTTTTGTTTGCGGCTTGCTTTCATGATTTGCTGTTCTTTCATAGAATTGTAAGTGATTATCAGTGAATTATGTGCGCTTTTTGATTTCTTTTTTTGCTTTTGATTGTCATGCTGAGCGTAGTCGAAGCATCTTTTTGGGTTGTCCTTTTTTCCAAGATCCTTCGACTCCGTAAACTCCGCTCAGGATGACAAATGC
>JAFUNW010000126.1 GCA_017472905.1 Bacteroidaceae bacterium | reverse complement strand
TTCAGAAGAAAATAAATTCTTGCTACCGGAAAACATTGGTATGCCATTTAATTCTCCCTTTAATGATTATATGTTTGTTATAGATGAATACAACAATCTCGGATGGTTTGCATCCGACCGAAATCAACCCGATGGGAAAGTATGTATCTATATTTTCATACCTAACGAAAACATGCAACTCCTAGAATCGGAAGAATTTTCTCCCGATACACTCTATCAAACAGCAACCATCCATTCCATAAAAGAAACATGGAAGGACAAAAATGTCGTACGTCAAGGAAAGCAACGATTGGCTAGTTGCAGATATGCTCGTCCGCTAGAAAAAGAAAAATACGATTTTGAATTCGTTATTGATGATTTAACAAATTACCATACGTTGAACGATTTTACTTCTCCCCAAGCAAAAACACTTTTTATTCGTCTCCAACAAGAAAAAAAGAAATACCAAACCCTTTCCGAAAAACTAGAGAAGAAACGCGATGCTTATGCTGCCGGAAATTCATCTAAACGCAAACAAATAACCGCTGAAATATTAGACCTTGAGCAGCAAGTTGAAACGTTGGAAAATGAACTAAAATCGTTGGAAATCCAAGTAAGAAATACAGAAAAGGGCCACGAAAGCACGAAATAATGAATTTAGAATAAATACATAATAATAAAACTAAAAAAACAGACAATTATGGACATTGTAATTATCATCGGATTACTCATTGCCGGCGTAATCTTTTTATTGGTAGAAGTATTCTTGCTGCCAGGCCTTAGTTTAGCCGGGTTCATTGCTGCCGGATGTATGATCTATGCGACAATACACGCATTTCTCTATTTAGGCACTCTTGCCGGATGGCTTACTCTCCTAGTTACAATACTCATCAGTATAGCCATCATCATTTGGTTTATGCGTTCCAAAACATTGGACAGACTATCGTTGAAGAAAAACATAACATCTTCAGTCAAAAACGAAGATACGGAAACCATACAAATAGGTGATCTAGGAGTTGCTACAACCCGATTAGCTCTCATAGGAAATGCCGAATTCAAAGGCAACATCATCGAAGTAAGATCGGCCGGAGAATTCATTGATGAAAAAACTCCCATCATCGTAGAACGTATCACAAACGGAGTAATCATTGTTCGAAAAGCAAACTAATTCAAAATATTTATTAACAACTAAATCTTTGTTATATGTATTATCCATTCATTTTAATTGCAGGCATACTGATTTTCATTGCCCTGTTTTTCCACTACATCCCGTTTTTACTATGGCTGTCAGCCAAAGTATCCGGAGTACACATTTCGCTCATCCAACTTTTTTTGATGCGCTTGCGTAATGTACCACCTTCCATCATTGTACATGCACTAATAGAGGCACACAAAGCCGGATTAAACAGCATTACACGCGATGATTTGGAAGCTCACTACCTTGCAGGAGGTCGCGTAGAGCGCGTAGTAAACGCATTAGTATCTGCATCAAAAGCTAACATAGACCTTTCTTTTCAAATGGCTACAGCCATAGACTTGGCCGGTCGCGATGTATTCGAAGCCGTACAAATGTCAGTAAATCCCAAAGTAATTGACACTCCGCCGGTAACAGCCGTTGCTAAAGATGGTATTCAGTTGATAACCAAAGCACGTGTTACCGTTCGTGCAAACATACGCCAATTAGTGGGTGGAGCCGGAGAAGACACCATCTTAGCTCGTGTAGGCGAAGGTATCGTATCCTCTATCGGTTCTTCTGAAAACCATAAAAGCGTACTCGAAAATCCCGACTCTATATCCAAGTTAGTACTTCAAAAGGGATTGGATGCAGGTACAGCATTTGAAATTCTTTCCATTGATATAGCCGATATCGATATAGGTAAAAACATTGGTGCAACTCTGCAAATCGACCAAGCAAATGCAGACAAGAATATTGCACAAGCCAAAGCAGAAGAACGCCGTGCTATGGCTGTAGCCAGTGAACAAGAAATGAAAGCCAAAGCAGAAGAAGCACGAGCCAACGTAATTCAAGCTGAAGCTGAAGTTCCCAAAGCTATGGCCGAAGCTTTCCGAAACGGAAATTTGGGTATCATGGATTACTATCGCATGAAAAATATTCAAGCTGATACCTCCATGCGTGATAGCATAGCACACCCCAATGGAGAAGAAAACAACGTTCCGCTTACGGAATAGAGTCTTTTAAAAGGAGTTAAAGCCAATAATAGTACATTCGGCTTTAACTCCTTACCATAAGAACACAACAAATATCCAATAAATATGAAAAAACACTTTGCCGAATCCGAATTAATAATCAACCCGGATGGGTCGATATTCCACCTACACCTACGCCCTGAAAATATAGCTGACAAAATCATATTAGTTGGAGATCCCGGACGCGTTTCCACAATAAGTAACCACTTCGAACAAATAGAAACTGAAGTCGAAAGCAGAGAATTCAAAAGTATCACAGGTACATTTAAAGGCAAACGTATTACAGCCCTATCCACCGGCATCGGATGCGACAATATAGACATTGTACTCACTGAACTTGATGCTTTAGCAAACATTGACTTCCAAAAACGAGAAGAAAAGAAGAATCATCGTACATTGGAACTCGTACGCATTGGCACCTGTGGAGGACTACAACCCTACACCCCTATAGGTTCCTATATTCTATCAGAAAAATCCATCGGTTTTGACGGACTGTTGAATTTCTATGCAGGACGCAATACTGTTTGCGACATGGAAACCGAAATGGCTTTTAAAAAACATGTCGATTGGAATTCTTGTATGGGTAATCCTTATGTGGTTCATGCTGACGTTGAACTTACCCAACGAATTGCAGGCAACGATGATTCTATGATTCGAGGAATAACTATCGCTTGCGGAGGTTTTTTCGGACCGCAAGGCCGCGAAGTGAGAATCCCTTTAGCAGACCCGCAGCTGAACGAGAAAATAATGTCCTTCGAACAAAACGGTCTTCGTATTACCAACTTCGAAATGGAAAGTTCAGCATTAGCCGGCATGTCCCGACTATTGGGGCATAAAGCCACAACTGTATGCATGGTTATAGCCAATAGGGTAGCTCAAGAAGCAAATACCGGATACAAAGCCTCCATTAATGATTTAATCCAAAAAGTGCTTGAGAGAATCTAATTTGAAATAATTTAATACGAGTCTGGTTTTAACCTAAAAAAGCATCTATCATTTTTTGATAAATGCTTTTTTTCTAATTCTGTTATTAGGTTATGCTTTATTTTAATACGCACGTGCAAAAAGCACGCGGCGAGCACTGGGTTTACCTGTTACCATACACACACCCGGAGTAAGACTTTCCTCGTCAGCCTCAAACGGGATGCAACGGATGGTTGCTTTAGTCTCTTCCTTGATACGCTCTTCCGTCTCCGATGTTCCATCCCAATGAGCCAGAATAAATCCGCCTTTCTCTATTTGTTCTTTGAACTCTTCGTACGTATCTACTTTTTTCGTATTCCCTTGGCGATATGTCAATGCCTTATTGTAAATATTCTGTTGAATATCCTCTAACAGGTTGCTTACATATTCTTCTATACCATCCAAAGAAACCGTTTGCTTCTCCAACGTATCTCTACGCATTACTTCCACCGTATTGTTTTCCAAATCGCGTGCACCTAAAACCAGACGAACGGGCACACCCTTCAATTCATATTCAGCAAATTTAAATCCCGGACGTTTATTGTCTGCATTGTCATACTTCACAGAAATGCCCATTTTCTTCAATTGAGCAACTATTCCGGCAACCTTGCTATTAATAGCCTCCAACTGTTCGTCTGTTTTATATATAGGAACAATAACCACTTGAATCGGAGCCAATTTGGGAGGCAATACCAAACCATTGTCATCGGAATGAGTCATAATCAGTGCACCCATCAAGCGTGTTGAAACGCCCCACGAAGTAGCCCAAACATATTGCATTTTGTTTTCCTTATCCACGAATTGTACGTCAAAGGCCTTGGCAAAATTCTGTCCTAAGAAATGAGAAGTACCCGATTGCAAAGCCTTGCCATCTTGCATCAACGCTTCAATTGTATAGGTATCAAGCGCACCGGCAAAACGTTCATTGGCACTCTTTACTCCTTTAACCACCGGAACAGCCATGTATTTTTCGGCAAAATCTGCATAGACATTAATCATACGCATAGCTTCTTCTTCGGCTTCTTCGCGAGTAGCATGTGCCGTATGTCCTTCTTGCCACAAGAATTCTGCCGTACGCAAGAAAAGACGTGTACGCATCTCCCAACGCATCACGTTGGCCCATTGATTACACAAGATAGGCAAATCGCGATAAGAATGAATCCAGTTTTTATAAGTACTCCAGATAATCGTTTCGCTAGTAGGACGAATAATCAATTCTTCTTCCAAGCGAGCAGCAGGATCAACCACAACCCCCTGTCCATCCGGAGAATTTTTCAAACGATAGTGAGTAACTACCGCACATTCTTTAGCAAACCCCTCTACGTGGTCAGCCTCACGGCTCAGATAAGATTTGGGTATCAAAAGAGGGAAATAGGCGTTGACATGTCCGGTTTCCTTAAACATATCGTCTAACTGACGCTGTATTTTTTCCCAAATAGCATACCCATAAGGTTTGATTACCATACATCCTCTCACAGCTGACTGTTCGGCCAAATCTGCTTTCACCACCAAATCGTTATACCACTGCGAATAGTTTTCGCTACGTTTGGTCATTTCTTTCAATTCTTTTGCCATATATCTATTAATTTGCTTTTTTATATTCTAACCATATATATTTTTGAAGTTGCAAAATTACAAAAAAAGTTATATTCCGCTTCAAGGAAGCAAGCGGAAATGACAGAAAAAAGTGTTTTTCAACATCAAAATGCTTTTTTCTATCGATTTTGCAACCGGTAATTATAAGTATTTGTTATATTTGCAGCCAAATTCTAAATTCTTAAAAACAATTACAAACATGAAAAAAATTAAATTCGTATCTTTGATGATGAGCGCATTGCTCATTTTAGGAAGTTGTAACATGAGCAATACTGCTAAAGGAGGTATTATTGGTGGTGGAAGTGGCGCTGCAATAGGTGGTGTACTCGGAAACATCTTCAGTGGTAAGAGCGACAAAGGAAAAGGTACTGCCATCGGTGCAGCCATTGGTACTGCAGTAGGTACAGGTGTAGGTATCTTGATTGGTAAGAAAATGGATAAAGCTAAGGCTGCTGCCGAGCAAGTTGCCAATGCACAAGTAGAAAGCATACAAGACGCGAATGGTTTGCAAGCTGTAAAAGTAACCTTTGATTACGGTATCCTGTTCGATTTCAACTCTAGCAATTTGAAAGATGCTGCCAAGAAATCTTTGAGCGAATTCTCTAACATTTTGAAGAGCAATGCCGACATGGATGTTGCCATCTTCGGACATACAGATAAAGCCGGCTCTTTGGAAGCTAACCAAAAAGTTTCTAAACAACGCGCACAATCTGTACAAAACTATTTGAACGGTCTAGGTGTATCGAACTCACAAATTGTAACTGTTGAGGGTAAAGACTACCAAGAGTATGACGATGCTAAAACAGCTGCCGAAAACCGCCGCGTAGAAGTTTACCTCTATGCCAGCAAAGAGATGATCGAAGCTGCAAGCAACGGTACTTTGCAATAATTCATCCGCTTATTATATAATTAATAAGCATTTCAAATACCAATCCCCGCTGACTGTTTGTCGGTGGGGATTGTGCATTTATATCCTCCATTAAAATAGAAGATAGGCTGCACCTCGGGATAAAAAATAAATAAATTTATTTTCTTCTCCGCTCGGTTTGCACTATCTTTGCACACTCAAAGAATAAGAACGAATTATTATGATAGAAATTACAACATCCGAGAACTCGGAAAAGAAGAGTTTGAACTTTATAGAGCAAGCTATAGAGAAAGATTTAAAAGAGGGTAAAAACGGAGGGCGAGTACAAACACGCTTCCCGCCCGAACCCAACGGATATTTACACATCGGACATGCCAAAGCCATTTGCCTTGACTTTGGTGTGGCAGCTCAATACGGTGGAGTCTGCAATCTACGCTTTGACGACACCAACCCGACCAAAGAAGATGTCGAATATGTAGATGCTATCAAGGAAGATATTCAATGGTTGGGCTTCCAATGGGGAAACGAATATTACGCCAGCGACTATTTTCAGCAGCTTTGGGATTTTGCCATCCAACTGATCAAAGAGGGTAAAGCCTATATCGATGAGCAATCTTCCGAAGCAATCGCACAACAGAAAGGCACTCCGACTCAACCGGGAGTGGAAAGCCCCTATCGCAACCGTCCGATAGAAGAAAATATGACACTGTTCGAGAAGATGAACAGCGGAGAAATTGAGGAAGGTACGATGGTATTGCGAGCCAAAATAGACATGGCAAGCCCCAACATGCATTTCCGAGATCCTATCATCTATCGCGTTGTCAAACACCCACACCATCGTACCGGCACTAAGTGGAAAGCTTATCCAATGTATGACTTTGCACACGGACAGAGCGACTACTTCGAAGGAGTAACCCACTCTCTTTGTACATTGGAGTTCGTACCTCACCGTCCACTATACGATTTGTTTGTCGATTGGGTTAAAGAAGAAAAAGACCTTGACGATAACCGTCCCAGACAAACTGAGTTCAATAAACTGAACTTGAGCTATACGCTGATGAGCAAGCGCAATTTGCTTATTTTGGTAAAAGAGAATCTGGTCAACGGATGGGATGACCCACGCATGCCGACTATCTGCGGATTCCGCCGCAGAGGATATTCT